>JACUTQ010000059.1 GCA_014859725.1 Methanosarcinales archaeon
TGAGTTCGATCTGCTTTACAAAACCAAGAAAAAATACAAGGTGTTGGGTTATCGAACAAAAAAAGAGGTGTTTGGAACTGAATTTACATTGGTGGTGAGATACCATCCCGGAAGCTACAAAAAACAAAAGCAAACATATGAAAAAAAGAAGGTTGAAATTCTTAAGAAACTTTATGAAATAAAACAATCTGTCGTAAGAGTTGGGAAGGGGAAGAAAAAAAGTATCAAAAATGCACTGATCGATGCCTCAAAAGTTATCCCGGATGACTATAAGAAAGTGTTCCCGTTTGAAGGGTTTGAAAAAGAGAATGTGTTTAAGTTTTCGTTTGACGAAGAGGCTGAGAAAAAATTAGCACTAACTTTTGGCAAGACGATTTTATTTACAGACATGCATGACTGGGATACAGAAAAAATTGTGAAAACGTACAATCAGAAAGACTTTGTTGAAAAAGATTTTATGTGGATGAAGGGATTGATGATAATATCTATGAAACCTTTTTTTCTCCGGAAAGATAAAAGGATAAAGGTGCATTCATTCCTTTGTGTTATGGGTTTGGTATTCTACAGGTTTTTGCTATGGAAATTGAAGAAACAAGAGGAGATGCTCTCCGAGACGCGAGTTATTGAAGAACTTGAGAAGATTAGAGTTGTCTTGGTGAAAAGGGGTGACCAGGAACCGCAGTTTATGTTTGAAACTATGGGATTAGATCAGATGAGACTTTTTGCTGCACTTGGACTGGAAACGGTTTTGAAGGAGACTTGATTTAAAAGTTTTATTTAAAATTTGTTGGTGGCAACAAAAAACGATAGTGTGAGGGGTTGTTTTTTGGGATCTTTCAAAGTAAGGGAAAACTGAACCATTAATTATGGAGATGGTATCTCTCGGTCTGGAAGTTCCACAGGGACTCGCCAAAGAGATAGCGTCAAGAGAGGACGCTTTTTATTATCTTGAACGCATTCTTCATGATGAAAAATACTGGTATCAAGGTGGGCCTGGAGACGCATGGACGCCATATCATGCCATTCACATACTACCTCTAATAAAGACAAATGATGCTCTTGAGCTTTTGCTTGATACGATGAAAGACAAGAGAGATGCTTTAGGCGGTTGGATTACAGAAAGCACCCCGACTTTGCTTGCCGCTTTTGGTGAAAGTGCAATAGAACGACTGACGGAATATGTCCTCAATGAAACACTTGACCTGTATGTTCGAGGTTCGGTTGCCACTGCTTTAAATGTAATTGCTCATCAGTATCCTGATAGAAAAGATGACATAAAATCCTTCATCTCAAACCTTTTGGAGAACACAAATGATCAGACTTTCGCAGCATTCTTAATAGATGAATTGCTTTCATTCAAAGATCCGAACCTTCTACCTCAGGTAGGTAAAGCATTTGGAGATGGGAGAATTGATACGGAAGTAATAAGTCGAGATGATATCGATTGGGTTTTCAATTTGCCAGAGGAAGAGCAAAGTTACAGCAAATTTATGAAAGATCCGTTAGAACATTTTTCAAAAGAGAAAATCAACTACCTTAGAACAATTTCATATCCAGAGTCAAAAACTCCCATGAAAGCGAAGAAAATAGGCCGTAATGATCCATCTTATATTCCGCAGGTATATTTTGAAAACGAATCTTTTTCTATAACATCTAATGATGCCGATTGATTATGATTTTCGATATTTGTAGATAAAATACTCTGAAATAACCATCTCTATTTTCTTCGAATGGTAGTCAGATCATGTATGCAAAGTACGCAAATATAAATCTGCAATGCTGCAATGTAAATATAATACCCTTTAAATACTTGAAACCGCTACCATAAGAAATTATTCAATTTTTGTAGATTACCTGCGGAAAGTGAGATCCATGCCCCTGTGGTTCTGGAAAGAAGTACAAGAAGTGTTGCATGAAAATGGAGAAATAAAATAATAACACAGATCAAACAAAAGGAGCACATTCATACACCTATTTGTTTGGGTTTTTGAGCATGTATATGCTCCACAAAACCAGCGAGGTTGGCTACCAAGTTCGTATATCTATCATACGAGTATGAACTCAATTCTAACCATACTTTTCTGAAAGTTGGTCCTCATGACAACGCCAACGACTTATACACCGCATCTATCGGATCCTCATAAAAAGAGATCTGAAATTTGCTAAATAAATCTGGTGGTACAGTTGACATTTTTGATGCAACTGATATTGGGATAAGAACTTTCCTAGCTCCAGCATCCATGCAAACCTGCAAGAGGTCAGATAAATTGTCTATACTACTAATAGAACCGCCTATAGTAATTGTACCCAGGATTGCAGTTTGTTTTTGCACTGGCTTCTCCAGAGCACCTGAACATAAACTAAGAAAACCCGCAAGAGCCAGATCATCAGACATTCCCACACCTGTCAGGTCTTGCACATGTAAATGGAAATCTTTTTCTTTTATTGAAATACCTTGACTGACTGATTTTGCATTTGCCTTGAAATAGTTAAATGCAGTCTGAATAGCTTCTTTAGCTTTTGGATTTGAACCAAGACCTGATTTATCATATTTTCCGGAACCAGGGACAACCTGTAACTCTATCTTGTACACTCCAATCTTGCTGGAGGAAGCAGCAGACACTGCGTAAACCTGCCCTGGTTTTGTCATCCCTGCAGGAATGATCTTTCTTCCACCGCTTTCCGGGACCGTTACAAAATGTTCAATCATATCTTCATTGTCGATATAAGAGAAATTAACATCGAAAAATTCGATCCCACCGATTTTCTTTAACTGCTCCTTAACCCTTCTTCGTCCCACCATTGCATATTCAAGGATCTCCTGTGCTTCCTCTTTGGATATGTTCCCGTCAGGGTATACCAGCTTCATTAAACCGGAAAATGTCTTTTTCACTGCTATGACATCTCTCTGGTTCAGATTATTTCCTAACTTGAAATAATTAAATATATTGTCACTGAAAGACCTTTTCCTCATTTCTCTGAGGAATTCAGCAAAATAATCCACGATAAAGCCATACCTGTCAGTGAAGTGTTCCGGCCTGAACTTTGGAACTTCCCATCCCGGCAGATAATAGTGGATCCTGTCAAAAAATGCACTATCGTTATTCATTCCTTCGGGGAATGGAGCAAACAGGTGGAATGTTTTGAGCAACGATGATATGCTCTGGTTAACATTGCCAACAAATACAACTGATGCATTTGCATTTATCTGGTCTTTTCCCCTGGCAAATGAACCGGATGCCATGTAATCTTTGAGAATCTGTATCCCGTCCTTGTCTTTAAACCGTATCCCTGCAACTTCATCAAAAGCAACAACATCCCACAGCCCCACGAGTCCCACCTGTCTTGTACTCATGTTATAGAACAGGTTTGCTACTGTGGTTTGTCCGCCGGATATCAATATAGAGTTGGGGGATATCTCTTTGTAGACGTGAGATTTACCGGTGTTTCTCGGTCCGAGTTCACACATATTATAATTGTTTTCCACAAGAGGTACGAGACGTTCCAGTAAATGCCATTTTGCCGGATATTCCAGTTGTGCTGGTTCCATTCCGATGGTTCTTAATAAAGTGTCAATCCATTCATCTTTTGTGAAGTTCTTCCTCAGTTCTATGAACTCGTTTATGTTCACATTCGGGATTTGTATGGGTTTTAAGTTAGAGATCATAAATGGGGACTGGGAAGTTTCAGATAAATATTCCATCTTGATGATGCACCAGATACCACCACCGAGCAGTTTTTCATATTTTTTTACATAAAATGGGTCAACTTCTACTTTCGAGATTCCCAGATTGGAGAACAATGCTTCATAAACATCCCGTCTTTCATTGAGCCTAACTGTAACTTTGTCTATTATAGTATAGTATCCAGTTTCCCGTATTTTTGACTTGATCAATTCAGCTTCATCAGGACGGACGTAATTCTCTGATAGTATATTTTTTACTTTCTTGACGCCTTCCTTGATAAGGTCTTCATCATCTGTGGCACAGTTTGATCCTAAGAGGTATTCTAACACATATACGGGAACATTATGACCTACTTTCATTAGTTTAGTGAGGTCCTTTCTTACCACCTTTCCCGGGAAATAGGTGTTTAGTTTATCATCAATCTCAGTGCCTGAATCTATATCTGCCATTTTTATCTGCCTGACTTATTGATTATTGAATTTATTAGAAATCATCTGTTATTAGAATGTCTACTATCATGGGAATCTCAAATATTTCCTGCTGCAAAGCCTTTGAATCGTCATCTTTCCCAATTAAATTATAAGTTTTATTTTCGATATCGCTACTCAGGGTTAAAATTACTTCCTGGATCCTTTCTTCTGGTTCATCAGAAGTACTGTCTGCAATCACCAGTTTTTCGTCACTGACCTTTTGTCCATCAGTATCATACAAGGCAAGCTTGAAACTCAGCGGTTCACGTTTGTCGGTCACCTTTCCTGTTTGTAGTAATTTTACCTTAAAGGTGCTGTTGGTTATCTTTCTATGGTAATCTAAGACTGTAACCTTCACTTTACCATGTTCTATCCCTTTTCTATCAAGGTCTGATTCATATTTATTTTGGCTGTAAATAAGGACAGGTATCACAATTTCCTGCAATGAAGCCCCACCATGGACATAATTCACTCCTCCGCCTTGTGATTTGAAACGCAGGTCTGCTAATGGGACGTATATATGCATCTGCTTATCTGAATTCATTGTTGGAGCCATATTGAATTTGTGTATATTTCGTAGCGTAATATCCTGTTCGCTTATGATGAAACGCTTTTTAGCCTCGATGATCTTGCTTTTATCAAAATCCTGTGTTTCAAGTTTATCAACGTTTTCGAGATGTTCTCTTTTATAGATGAAACCATGGTCTGATGTGACTATGATTTTTGACACATTGAGAGATCTCCCCAGAAGTTTGATCATCTTGTTAATATCCTGTATAGCAGATTCCACTGCATTGAAGACATTATGTTCTGAAGATCTATTATCTCCTGTTTCGTCAATCCTGTTGTGATATATGTAAATAACCCTTTTTTTGGTCTCATTTCTTGCGTCGTTTATTTTTAGCGCCTTGAGATCATCGAACTTAAATACATTAGAATCGCTGACACGATTTGACAGGATCTTACCTCTGTTTTCAGTTCCTTCCGAATCAATTCCATCTACAAAGATATGATTGTTCCTGTATTCGAGCTTATTATGCGGCAGCAGGCTTGCCATTCCAAGCTTTGTGTATGATGGAAGTGAGCTTGCCATTGCTTTTAGTTCGATAGTGCCTATTGAGCTTTTGTTAATCACATCTTTTAGTTCGACTGCTGTTTCGTATCGCAATCCATCTGATATGATGACTGCTACTTTATCCCTGTCATTTTTTCTGAGGATATTGTCTATATATATGCTGTAAAATTTGCTCTGGTTATCGATGAGTTCGATGTTCCATGTATCTTCAAGCTCTGAGCCGATCAGGTCGTTCCAGCGGGTGAGAAGTCTGTCAAGCAATTTATTATAAACATTTTCGACCATATCCTTGATATCTTTCTTGAGTATCTCTTTCTCACTGTCCTTATCATAGTGGTAATAGAACTTGCGGTAAAAATAATCAATTAGATAGTACCGGTTCATATATCCCTTAAAGAGTTCATTCAGGCTCTGCTCATTGATGCCTTCCTGTTCAATCTCTTTTGAGAACTGATGAAGCTTAATAGCATTTTCAAGGGCACAATAGATGTTTTTGTATACTTGATACCAGTGTTTTGTTTTTCTGTTGTCTATCCATTCAAGATATTTGTTGAAATCATCGCTGCCATCGGTAAGTTTCGTGACTATATTTTTGATAATGTTCTTGTCAAATAAGTCGATGGATTCGGCTTCAAGATAGTCTTCTACTTCGTATTTGTTCAGAAGTGATGTCAGACTATTCTCAAGTTTATGTCCGTCGGCTGCGAGCAAATTGTTACAGTAATCATCAAAATCTTTGGAGTCTTTTGAATGGTCCATCCATCCTCTTATGAATATCTCACATTCGTTGCTCTGTCTGCTGATATATTGTTCATAGGACTTCAAAACGACACTTGCATTCCTGTCTATGTGGGTTATTATGAAGCTAAGGAACAGTTTCTTCAGAGTCGGATGTTCTGATGAATACCCGAAACGCCTCCTGATAATATCCCAGAATTTATCCACAAGCCCGAATCTGTTGAATTCACCCCAGATTGTGTTATATTCTTCTTCCAGTGAACCCGTTAGCAGATTCCTGACTATCTCTTTTTGATCAATTGTAGATGATCTTGAAAGTGCTGCCAGCATTCCCAATACGAACTTATCCTCTTTCCAGTCATTGCAGTAATGCCGCTTGAAAGCTAAAACACGGTCTTTATTGGCAAAGAACTTTTCATGGTCTTCCAGCAATTTATCGAGGTCGTAACCTTCGATACCGAATTCACTTTTGATATCTGATATCGTGCTGTTCTCGAATCTGGATGAATAAAGTTGTATGTCAAGCAGCCAGTTGGATTGATCATCTCGTTCTGCTTCAGGTGAATAGATGAGATAATGCGACTCTGTGTCGTCTTTTTCAAGGAGCTTTTTTGTTTCGAAGAAGTTGTTGTTGAGTATGTGGAGATTTATGTCTTTTTCAGAGAGAGAGGATTTAATCTGCTCAAGTTCTTCCTCTTCTTTAACTGTCCCGTCCTTATCGTACCAGAATACGAGCTTTCTTTTCTCGTAGTCATCTTTGACTTCGAATTTTTTAAGGATGCTCCGGATTGTCTTTTCTATGTTTTGCATATGTTAAACCAGATCCTGATAAGGTCCTTTTTTACCACAGTGTTGACATGGCAATGTTACTCCATACGTACATTTATTACATTTTTCGCAATGCCATTCTCTCCAATCCCTGCATTCTCCACATGTTTCACAATGCCAGGTAGTATCATCTTGAACCACCTCATCCAAACAAAATGAATACCAGTACAAGGTCATGCATTCTTTGCATTCATATTCATTTAATAAATCCTTCAATTTGACGGTTTCACAGCCGCATGGCAACTCATGTTCCTCATCTAATTCTTCCTGTGACAGAGCTTTGACAATATTGATATTTTGAAGAGCACAGGTTGAATACTTTTCCACATCTATTTCATTAAACGGATTCTGGCAGTCAGTGCATCCACATTTGTCATCACATGGTTTATGATTTTTGAAACAGGCACACCGGTTATTTTTGCATCCGGATTTACAGTTACAATGATAGTTCTTTTTCATTTATATGACTCCTTAATCGTTATTTTCAAGGTTATCAAGATTAGCTAACAGTTCAGCTTTTCTTTGTTCCAGGGAGACAACTTGAGTTTTCAATGTCTTCAATTCCTTGTTGGTCTGTGCCAACTCTTTCTTGATTTTTTTCATCTCAATGCCCTCAATAATTTCATCTTGTGTTAGGCCAAATTCTTTTTGAGCGGACTTATCACTAAGAGTAGCCCCTTTCTTAAACCATGCTGAATTTATTGCCTTATCTTCCATCATCGTTCCATATTTTTAGTTTAAAAGTGAGTTGTCCAACGGGCTCTATCAACTCCTCAAACATCGCATAATTCACCACAACTCCATTATCAAGGTTTGGCCCCATTATGGCCCCTTTAGGAAGTAGACTGTCCCTGTCCCAGTGGTGCCGATATAGTTTCAAAATAGTGTCAATGTTCATACCCGATGTTACTTCAGGGAGTTTTTCAATAGTGGAAAGGGACAATGTGCTCATTCTTTTCCCCCCTCAGCTTCTTTGGATAAGAATGCCTTACCTTTAGCCGTCAGGCGGTATTTCTGGGTTGGGCTGCTTGGTGAATTTGGTAGAGTCATTTCAACGAATCCAGCATGAATCGCGGTTTTAGATAATCATAAACAAATGTCGGGCGGCTATTCAAACCAATGCATCTCATAGCATCCTGTCTTCCCAAAGCTTGGGTTTTAAGACAGAAGAGCAAAGACTTTACCTGTTCGGTTACCTGTTCGGTTACCTGTTCGGTTACCTGTTCGGTTACCTGTTCGGTTACTTGTTCGGTTACTTGTTCGGTCGATGTCTTGGAGACTTCAGTCGCCATTGATTCAGCAAGATATACGGTAAAGCGGACACGCATGCCAATCTCTTCAATTGTGGGCTCTGGAAGGTTTTTTTCCTCAGCCTCTTCTAAAATACGACGAAAACCACTGCCCCATTGCTCGATCAGATCCAATTCCCTGAACACACGGGCAATCACTCTATTGCGTATCTTGGATACACCCTGCCTCACATCTTCGATAGTCATACCTGGAAGCAGGATGCCTGGATTCTCTATCTCTACCCTGTCATTGTAAATAGCAACCCGCAATGGTGCGCCTATCTGTGAATAATCAGCATGCACAATGGTCAGGGGAATGCTCCACACATCGCGGCGGTGTATCTGTGAAAAGTCAGCTCCCCGCATAGCGTGCTTTTTTATGAAATCAATTACACGTTCGACGGCAATAGGCAGGTGCTCGTGGATCTCTATATGATCGAAAATGACGCTTTTAGTTGTGCCGGCAAAACGTCCACATTGGATCCAGGCATCAGAAAAGCGCTCTTCACGTTCAATCCCAAAAAGCAATACTCCGCCGATGGTAGGAACCAGTCGTCCCTGTTCTCGCTTGAGCAGTTTCAGGGTGAGCAGCTCTTTTTCACTCAACTCGCGCTTGTCTTTAAACAGCGCTTTTGCCGCAACTATGTCCAATAAATCTGCACTCAGCTCGGGCAAGGGCATTTCGTCAAATGCAATGCCTTCAGCACTGCGTTTAAGCTCTGCGATCAGCTCCCGGTCAGCCTTTCGGTTGGTAGAACCCAGCCGTACATAAACACCCTCACTTGCCCCTTCACTTTTAAGCCAGTGTGGACGAGAACCACTGGGATATACCTCCACTCCCAGCAAAGTCTTATCTTTCAAAGCGATCAGTTCCACATTGGGCACCAATCGCGGCTCTATATTGTCAGCGATTAAATTGCATATGCGTTCTTCTTCATCCAGTGGGTTTTCGACACCTAAAACCTCTCTGGTTCTGTCTTCCACTCCGATCAGTAAGCGTCCTCCGGCTGTGTTGGCAAAAGCTACTGCTGATTCGATGGTTCGTTCATCGAATTTTTCTTTAAATTCTATGTTTTCGGATTCTCCGGTTTTGATGAGTTCTGGTAGGTTCATATTTTTGGTTTAAGAATTTGCATTTATTTGATTTTTCAATAAAACTCAGATTCTTCTGTCGATTAGTTTTTCAATAAGATCATATGTTTCAGATATGCCTGCTGGTGTATTGTAGTCTACTCTACACTGGGCACTCTTAAAGTAGCTGCTATGCGAATATGTCTCCCCTTTTTGATATCTTCGATCCTTTTCATCTGATACATTTTTTCTAACAATAGTAACAGTATATTTGTAGCCGTCTTCGATGTTTGTTTGTGAAAAGTCCAGCTGGTTTGCCATTAGGTATTTGTATATACCATAGCTTAGAAGCTCATCGCTGTGCTCAAGAAGATCATCAGCATCTATCCGATTTTTTTTCTTTTCGACAACCAGTTTCATTATAAGATAGCTGTTGTATATCTGCAGATAAACAGGTGAATTTTTATCGCCATCTAAAAGCTGTGCCAGTGGGTTTTCCTGGTTCGTCGCATCGAATACTTCTTCTAACACTTTGGATACGGAGTTTTTAGCGATTTCGGGTTTTTCGTAATATGTTGCATACCAGAATTTAATTGCTTTTTCACTGGTTATTGATTCATGCATATCTTTGCTCAATTGGTTGGTGAAAATTTCTCCTCTTTTTGAGATATATGCAATACCTTTGTTTTCAAAGAGCAATTTCACATATTTCTGGAAGTCTTTGTTGCTGATTTTGTCCCTGAAATTGATTGAAGTCTGGGTATTTGTAGCTTCAGTGATTTTATTTACAAGACCTTGATTTTTTGTTTCGTACAGGCGGACAGTAAGGTAAATATCGTCCAATTTTGTTTTATCTTTCTCATAGATTCCATGTATTACTTTTGTCGTTTGTAAACCGTTGACTATAACCGGATTTACGACCGGTACGATATATTGACCTGCTTGTTGATTTGAAGGTATTTGCATTTCATCGCACAGGATTGTTATACCGTTGTTTAAGAAGGGGAAATAGATTGATTCAGATGTGTTCTCCAGAGTCTCTTTTATCTTGCGGTTGGTTTTATTATATCCCAAAAAACCTCTGATGTTTTCTGAAAACAACTTGTCTTCAGTGCCATTGGTTTTGATCTCAAGGTCAACCAGTTCACACAATTCCAATGCCTTCATCCTGAAATTGACGGCTTTGACGTTCAATATTGAAAATGAGATTAGTGCCTGCGGCTCTTTTGGTGATATATTTGATTTTTCTGCATTAAATGTAAATTTAATTTCTTTTCTTCTTCTATCGCTTTTAATTAAATTCTCAATCAGCTTATCCAGCTCATTGAAATCAAATATTACGAAGTTATTAGCAGGATCATTATATGATTCGAACAGGTCTTTGTTTGCAGCGTATTTTGTATCTTCTATATCCCCATTAAATATAAAGTTCAGATGATGCTCTATATGGTATCCTTTTTTGGTGATTGAAATGTATTCATCCAGTTTAGGCATCAACTCTTGGGTATTGGGTTTGTCTCTTTTTCCTTTCAAAAAAACTTCTTCAAAATCGTGTTTTAATTTCTCTAACTGGTTTTGTTTCAGTCCTTTCGAATTCTTACACTGGAATACTTCCATAACATAGAATCCATCCTGTTCATCGAAAGAGATTCCATCAATTCCGCCATCAACCGAGCTATTAATTAATACATCTGCAAAAATTTCATCAAATGTCTTGTCAAGAATAGCTGCCATTGAGAATATTTCAAATGCCTTATCCGTACCGATATTGAATTTTTCAGCGATCTTATCCAGGTAAGTCGTGATGAATAATTCTTTGTTGCTCATTTAAATCTCCTCTGAGTTTATTTAATTCCCTTTCAAGCTGTCTGCTGATTTCGTAATTATATTTCAAAGCCGGACACCAAATTTCTTTTTAAAATCTGAACTGGAAATAGTCCCTTCTTTTTTTATTGATTCAAGCTTCCGGATATACTCTGGTTTGACATGATGCAGATCGTTATCTATATCCTCTATGGTTTCTTCGATGGATAATATTTTTGTTTTTATGAAATCAAGGTCTGATACTATTCTTTCTAATAATTCTGCTTCAAGCATATTATACCTCTGTATTTTTTATTTCGTCGGGATAGACAATATCATTATCGCAGTAAATGGATTGACCCCTTACAATAATTTCAGTAGATTTTGACGACAATCTGCGACCGTATTCTTTTTTTGGTACAGGAAATATTTCAAAACACAACAAACTGAAACTTTCCTCCTGGAACTTGCTCACACCAGCTAAGTGTGGATTATTGATCTTCGATTTGTACGTATTTATCGACATTCACACCTCCATCATCCAGATCAATATCTGCAAGTCTGACGTTCCTTGCAGGATATTTGTCCCAGCTCATTCCTGTTGAGTGCAGGTGCATTTGTGCCACTTCCTGCGCACTCATGGCACGATTGCTGCTGTCCACTCTTTTGAGGCATCTGCCTTTTTTTGATATGGGTTTGATTGGATTTTCTTTGATTTTCACTGCTATGACTGTTTTTCCATCGACTTTGATCTTTTCCAGTTCAGGGATTATGCGGGGGTTTGTGCTTTGAGAAATTTGATTTGCCCACTGGTTGAGTGTTTCTTTTCCGACATTTATGCCTTTGATATTGTTTTTATCAGATACGCCTATGAAGATTATGCCGCCCTTTGTGTTGGCAAAAGCTACTGCTGATTCAATGGTTTGCTCATCGAATTTTTCTTTGAATTCGATGTTTTCGGATTCTCCGGTTTTGATGAGGTCTGGTAGGTTCATATCTGTGTTGTAGAATTATCTCATAGTGTTAATTCATCGGAAATGGATGATTTATTTTCTATGGAATATGACTTTGAACTGTTCGTTCTCTTTCTCTTCAATGAAATCAACAGTTATCCCTGCGTTTTTGCATTCATGCATGATTCTCTGAATGCCTGTCCCGATCCCTCGATAGGGTATATCTTCAATATCCTTAAGCATGGAAACTAGGATTGGGTTACGTTCGATGTGGATTCCCATTTTTATAGATTGTCGAGTAGAGCCCATAGCGCACCTCTTGTTGGGGTAATAGCCCCGAGGTTA
>JACUTQ010000060.1 GCA_014859725.1 Methanosarcinales archaeon
CATGGCTGTCAAAATATATAATTTGTATGATTTATTGAACCGCAGATAAACGCGGATGAACGCAGATATTCAGGTCAAAATTAGATTACATCATTATTTCTGCTGTGTAATCTAAATTGAAATCCATGATAACCTTTATCTGCGTTAATCAGCGGTTAATATTGAAATGATTCCAGCCGCCCCTCCTCCTGCACTAATACCTGCGCCCGCTCCATATGATCATGGTGCTTGGCTGGCTGAAGATGGGCGGCGACAGTGTGGGAAACAGGAAGAATTGGCATATTTTCATCAACGGGAGGACAGGGAAGAGGCTGACCTTGCAGCATTTCGAGAAGATGATAGACAAGTGTGCCAGGCTGCTGAATATCCAGAGACGTCAGTCCATCAAACCGAGCGGCAGGGAGTATCATCTGATTACGTTAATGGGACTGAGGGAGGCAGGAGAGAGGCACCATGATCCACAGTGGCGGATGATGTGTCTGCGAAGGCTGCGGGTCACAGCAAGGAGATGAAGGCGCGGTATTTTAAGAAGGTAGTATATTAAACCTTTAACAGGAAGAAGATTAAGGTACTAAAAATGATAAAGAACCCAACAATTGAACCAACCCATATATGCCCACTTTGCAGATGGGATATGGATGAAGGTGGTTTCTATATCTGGGATTTCAGCAGAATAAAACCTTTTTGCTCAAAATGTGGAACAAATTTTTGTGGCGGAGATGTTGTCTTCAATTACGATATCGAAAAATATCAATATATTGGCAATGATCCTTTATTCCTGGCAGCCAATATTTTCTGGTCGAAGAGATTTTCATCTGAACAGGAATTTTTTGATCAAATGGCGTCTTATGATATTAGCGAAAAGACTGCAAGTCATGCTTTGAAGGAATTAATCCGCAAGAGGATTGTTGAAAAAAGAGGAGAGGTATTCTATCTACCAGAGGAATTGAGGAATTATGAATGAACGCCAGAAACAGATACAGCTTGCTGTTAAAAAATTTACCTCACTGGTTGGAGATGTTGATGGAGTAATTGAAGTTGCTCTATTTGGCTCAGCGGCTTCAGATAAATCCAATCCTCAGGATTTTGATCTAATGGTTTTTATAGAGGATATTGCATGCATTCCTCAAATATCCAAAAGCGTACGGAAGACGACAAATATATTCCATGCTCATGATGTGTTTATTTTCGATGAGAGGAAAAAATATCTTGGAAGGATATGTCAACGAAGCGTTTGTCCCACAACTTCCGTGGAGTGCTATATCAAAGATTGTGGAAATATCAAATACTTAAAACAGCTTGACCGATTTGTGTTTGATGAGATCAAAGCTTTTAAAAAAAGACCTATTATCGTCTGGCAGAGCCCTGTACATAAAGAAAGTATAAGCCAGCAATGGTTCAATGCATTGGCATCAAAATCGCCACCTTTATAATTCAAAACTCCATGTTAGAGACAATGAAATTGAAAGCTGGCAGGAACGAGCCATGCCCCTGTGGCAGTGGAAAGAAATATAAGAAATGCTGCATGCAAATACAGGAAATTAAAACGAAAGCAGAGCACAGTCTGAGGGAAAAGATACTTGAGTTTTCCAGAGAACCGCTCTTTAATGCTGATTTCGAAGAAGCCAAGAAGATATTTTTGGAAGGTAGAGAGCCTGATGAAGGTGATATGATCATGTTGACCGAGTGGTTCATTCATGATTACAGGCTGAAAGATTCTGGGAAAAGGATCATTGATTTGTTCTATCTTGAAAAAAATACATACATTGCCCCTCTTGAAAAAGAAATACTCGAAGGATGGCAGGATACTGCTCTAAGGGTTTATGAAGTAACAGGGATCGAAAGAGGCATAGGCATTTATATCAGAGATTTCTTTGAAAATAATGAAATATTTGTGAATGATATACGTTCTTCCAGAGGAATGATTAAATGGGACATTGGTGCCATGAGAATAATTAAAACGCTTGGCAAATTTTACCTCTCTGGAGCAGCATGTCTCTTGCCAGCAACTGGCAAGAATGAGATGATCCGGTTTGGCAGGGAAAGTTTCCTTAGATTCAAGATGGAAAAGCCAGAGGCTACATGGCAGCAATTTTTCAAAGAGTACGGCCATACTTTCATTAAATTCGCCCACATAAAAGCGGCACAGCCTCCAAAGATTATAACCCCGGAAGGAGATCCTGTTCTTTTTGCAAAAGCGATCTATAAAGTCAGGGATTATAATAAGGCGGTGAGTGCACTTTATGACATACCTTCCCTTAGAATTCTTGAGTCTGACCAGGATGAAATTCATTTTGGGCTGGTCGCGGAAATAAGAGATCATAATATCAGCGCAGGAGGGGTCATGTTTGAAACTTCTCTTGTTTCTGAGATAGGTGATCCACAGTACAGGTCAATGGGAGATCTGACAATTAATAATAATCAGCTTATATTGGATTGTATTTCCGAAAAAAGGCTTGAACTTGGGAAGGATATGCTTAAAACTCTGGAAGATTTCATTGAATTTCAATCAGAGTCAAACAAACCCCTGGATCCAGGCAGCAGAAAAAATAAGATCGCAAAGAATAAAACCCAACAAAATGAATTAGATGAGCCTGTTCGTGAAGCGCTGAGGAAGAAATTACTGGAAGACCATTACCGAAAATGGGTGGATATGCCCATCTCATCTTTAGGGGGAATGACACCCAGAGAAGCCTCAAAAACACAGGAAGGGAAAGCGAAGCTTAAAGAAGTCCTTAAAATCCTGGAAAACTCTGAAGAACGGAGAAAGAGGTCTGGGGAGCCGAGCTACGATGTAGGCAAACTGCACAAAGTGCTTGGGATTTGAGCTTCTGCTGATATAAGCAATAACTTCAAACTGCCATTTTATCAAGGTTTGCTCTCAAACACCAGTGAGTTTGGTTTTGGAGTGCATACATCATCATACGAGTATGAACTCTTCAACATATGGGTAACTATGCCCTTGTCTGCAATTTTAGCAAGGAATGAGTTAAGCAAACACTCATCCATCTCTACTTCGCACCCTCAGACCGCTGGAATAATCGAAAAGCCCCTGCCAGCCCCCTCACCACAAGGCTGGACTTAGCAGATTGGGATGGGCACCCGGGCTGAGTGAAGACGAGAAGGGGCGGCTGGGTAGGTGACGATGCTGTTCGGGGAGGAGCGAAACTTTAATGAATCAGGATTTTTGAAATGCACTGTCTATGAAATCCTTATGTTGCTTTGACCATACTTTATTTGGTGTGGCTTTTATCCATTCAACATATCTATCAATGAAATCCAATCGTTCCTTGAAATTATCCTCCTTCTCCTTTTTTAATTCTTCGAAATCAATTTTCATCAAAACCTCCCAGGTATCTTTTATTATCTGAAACCTTGAGTTTATTTAAGAATATTTTGAGCAATACAATATTTAAATTATCTTTAAAAAGCTGGAACAGGAACCGGGCATCTTCAATATCCTTTTCGGACCCCAGAAATAACTTGTAAGGAATTTGCAATTCAAGTGGAGATAGATATAATGACTTATCTGCAAGCTTTACATGCGCCCGATTTTCAAGTGAATATCTGTCAAGATCGTTTTTTGCAAATTTGAGTTCAATGTTCGGAATAAAACTTCCTTTTTTGGCTATTCTTATGGCGTGATGATTGTTTAAATAATCGTTATATGCCTTAAAAGATTTACCGGTATTGAGGCATTCGTAGCTTTGCTCGATTTCAGACCAGAATTGTAAGAATTTTTCAAAGGATATATTTTCGATAAAAATGTCCACATCTTCGCTCATCCTGCTTCGCCCAAAAAGAATAGCGACATACCCAGAAATAATTACATATTTGATATTATTCGTTTCCAGATGTTCTGTGAAACTTAATACGAAACTATCCAGTAAGGAAAGCTCCCTGTCGAATATTATTTTATCCTCTTTGAATTCAATTTCCATTTATTCTTCCTGCTTCATTAACCTGCTTTTTATCTTATTCTTTATAACCTTTCAGATCTCTCCCTTAAATGCCTTATCCAGCACCACCGGCATCAGCGCATCCAGTTCGGCGCCGGTCTCCTCTTGAAGACGCCTGAGCGTGTCCATCTTTGCCTAGAGGACGCCAAGGTAGGCGACGATGCGGAGCGGTTCAGCAAGTGCGGTGCAAACGGCGGCTGGGAGTCATTCTCACGCATGCTTGAGAGCAGTGCCGGGAAAGAGCTGGGCAAGGAAGCACTGGAAACCATCAGGGAGATCTTCAAGCCTGCAAAAAAGGATGACTATCCCGATGATGGGGATGAGGAAACCTTTGACGAGTATAAGGCCCTGCCTCCTGCACCTGATCCCGGACCTGGGAAGCCAGGGAAAGATTACACTCCCCTGAAGATCCTGGTCAGGTTCATAGAGAACAACGGCGACCCGTCAGCCTACCTTGAGACCATGCGTGTATCCTATCCAGATCATCCCTTCTGCCAGACCCTGATCACCTGTGAATCAGCCGAACAGTTATTGGAAAAACTCGGCACTTTCCCATTTTCCAGTTATTTTTCAGACACCGACTTTAGGAAAAATCGGTGTAAATCAGTGTTAATCCGCGTCTGAAAAAATAAAAAGACACGGATTTCGCGGATTTACACGGATTTGTAATCGCATCTGCATCTGATATATTCGTTGGAATAACTGGATTTTGGAACTGTGCCGAGAAACTCAGATCCCTTAAGCCAAAGCTGCCTGCCCTTTTTGCAGATACAGGAAAAGCCTGGCTGGATGAGCTGTTTGAGATCATACGAAAATTTGAGAGCGACCATGAACCCGGAATTGAGACTGAAAACAGAGCAGATAATCAGGCAGCATCCCAACGTAATGCGGCTGCTCTTCAGGAACATTAAACAACATCTGCCTTTGGGGGCGAGGAGAAGGTGAAGGATGTATTGGCAGAGAACATTCCAGCCTGGATTTTCAGATTGAACTAGAGCGACCTGAAAGCCTTCGTGGAAGCACTGCAGCAGGATCCCGAGTTCTACCGCTACCTTCCAGCTCAGGGTCCTGGAAAAGATCCTGTACGAGGAATAACATGGCAATTGTATGGAACAATAAGTTGAAGCGGAACCTCCTGGATATCGGATCAGCCCTCAATCCCAGATGGGGCTCTGAGTGCCTGTGTGGATCTGTTCGAGAACATGTTCCTGGATACTGACACAGGATCCGGAGGACAGATCAACAATGGCTGCTCGAAGAAGTGGTTCCAGCGATTTCGCAGGGATCCCAGCGGCATCCATCTGGTGATCGGCAAGCAGCGGGGCGGCAGCCCTGTGCTTCTTCCTGGCCCGGGCCACTGGCAGGCGGCCGATATATGCCATCACTGCAGCAGATGAGGTCCTGCCTGAGGTTGAGGTGATCGAGGATATCCTGCAGGTCCCCAGAGGCGGCGTGCGTGTGATCGATGATGCCCAGCTCTTCTTCAACAGCATGCGTACCGGGGATGACGACTATATGAAGCTCAGGAACCTGGCCAATATCATTGAGAAGAGCAAAATCTGCCTGATCTTCAAGGAACTGGGCTTCTTTGGAGCAGATACCAAAACGGGGCTATATCAGACCGTATGCTGCCGTTGCAGATGCTCGAACGATATGGATGAGCTGGATAATCTATTACACAGCTGCTAAATCAAACACACCATAACATTACGTAGTGAGTACTTCAATAGGGATATTTCCCGTTTTATCGGTAAGAAGGTTCAACTTTTCAAATCCGATGACCTTGTTATCTTTGTCCTTTTTTAAAATTATTTCTTCACCTGTTTCCTCACAGATGAATTCTTTTTCAGCATCATCAAACCACACATCCAGTGTGTTTGATTCCCGGTTGAAAATTACTTTTATTTTATCCATATCTGGACACCTTCTTTTATTCTATCAGTTATATATGATGTTATGATGAATCCTTCATTCTTATTTATTACTACACACATATGGTAGTTCTTACCATGATATTCAACTTCTCTATAGAATAAAAGGACGTTTTCATCCATCCTGCTCTGTCGGATAAAGTCCGGATCTTCTAAAGTATTTATGACATCAGATTCCATTCCTTTAATATGCGGGTGTTTAATGGGAGACCTGGGACGCTCAAAATCCCGTAAAAAATCAAAAAAGAAAAAGAAGGCCCCAAAAAGAGCAAGAAATCGAATTTCAAAATCAAAAGGTGCCACCAGGTCAAAATTGCGCTCAATTGCCAGCCGGAAAACCAAACAGAAAAAAAAGGTAGCTCAGCGGGCTCAGAGTAAACTATTTATTTGGGTGGGGAATTTTATACCGCCATAAGTGGGGATTTCTACACCGCCATTGACACAATCAACCACAACCACCTCCAATGCTGCCTGTATCAAAAAAACAGCATGTTATGGTCAGGAAAAAATATTCACCTGATCTTTCCTCTGGCAAGGGATGCAAATATCCCCACAAAACACAGAACCGAAAAAATTATGAAAGCAACCTTTACACTTTCAACAAAAGGAGAATAATATTCTGGTGTGATCTGGGTCCTGCCTATAAATAGTGCAAATAATAACATAGCAATTCCCATACTCAGCATCTGCCCCACCAGCCGCATCGTACCCATCGTTCCTGAAGCAATTCCATAATATCTTTTTTCCACACTGGTCATGATCGCATTGGTGTTGGGTGATGAAAATAGAGCATAACCAAAGCCAAGTAAGATCAGGTTGAGGATAATGAATGTCAGGGTCGTTTCATTGTTCAGTAAGGAGAAAAGAAACAGCCCTATTGTCATCACCACCATACCCATTGAAGCTACTACTCGCGGCTCGACCCTGTCTGAAAGCTTGCCTGCCATGGGTGAGAGAACAGTCATCACAATAGGCTGTGCCACCAGCACCATACCTGCACTTTGGGGTGGCAGTCCTTTAATATATTGCAGATAAAGACTCAATAGGAACGAGACCGCAAAAGTAGCAGAATATTGGATAAGGGCTGCCAGATTGGAGAAGGTAAAGGTCCTGTTATTGCTGAAAATGTCTATATTCACAACAGGATGCTCCACTTTCTTTTCCCAGTAAATAAACAGCAATATCCCTGCAATACCGAAGAATATCAGCCAGGCACCCAGGATATTGGGCAGAAGGGAAAGACCGTACATTATAGATACCAGTGTAATTCCATAAATGATGGAACCTCTAAGGTCAAAACTTTCTCCTTTTGCATCTGCCCATTCTCCTTTCATTTTCCAGATGGTGAAGAAGATAACTATTATGCCGAGAGGTACATTTACCAGGAAGATACTTCGCCACCCGAAATGCTGTGTAAGGAAGCCGCCTAAAAACGGACCCATAGTAAGTCCCAGATACACTGCTGCCACATTTATTCCGAGAGCCCGTCCCCGCTCTCCAACCGGAAATACTGATGTGACTATGGCAACAGCAGTCCCAAATATCATTGCACTTCCCATTCCCTGCAATATCCTGAATATGATAAGTACAATGACTGATGGTGAAATTGCACAGAGGAAAGAAGAGATTGTGAATATCACTATCCCATATATGAATATTTTTCTCCTTCCATAGATATCTGCTATTCTCCCGAATGGAACCAGGAACACTGCGGCGGCCAGTAAATACGAAGTCGCGATCCAGCTAAGCAATACAGCATCCACAGCAAATTCGATGTCAATGTACTTGAGCGCAATAACCACGGATGAGCCCATGAAAGGAGTAAGGAATGATGCCAGTGTGGCGGCGATGAGTGCGGATGTCTTTATGCTTGCTTCATCTTGCTGTTCGATGAGATCTTCGGATATCATGTTATGCTTCTTCATCCTGCTTTATCCTTGCAGACACAATATTTTAAAGTTCTGGTTCTGTGCACTTGATAGGACAATTTCATTGATATGGACTTTGGTATGGCATACTTTGTTCATTTTTATCTGATGAGAGAATTTGGCTTAATGATGTTTAATGAGCAAGCCCCCTCCCTTCTTCACCTCTCCTGCTGCCCCTCTTGCTTTCATTCTGTCCGGGTGTCCGTCCTGATCTGGTCCCGGCTCTTGTGGTGTGGGGGGTGGCAGACACTTTTCTTAACCCCGTGGTTTTTTGGTGTAAAATAGGATGGATGCTTGGAGGAGAGCCGCTAACGCTTTCCTTGCGAAAAACTGCAGACAAGAGCAGAGTTTTTCTATGTAGAAGAGTTCATCTTTGTATGATAGATGTACGCCCTTGAAAAACAAACTCACTACCATTTTCTTCCAATTTTTTAACGCAAAGTTACAATATATAGAACAATGAACTGACTCCCGTGCATTTTGATTATTGAAAAAACGTCACGAACCCCGTTTTAGAAAAACGTGGCATCCCGGTGAGGGTGCATGAGGGGTGCTAAAGTTCAATCGCTGTTCTGATTAATAAAAAAACAAACAGGGGCACGGAATAATTAAGAATATCGAGTAATGATTTGGCAACCTTCAGCTTATCATATTTGAAGTATCATACCTTATCATGATAATCTCCAATTTATCATCCAATATGATGTCCTGATTAATAAAAGGCAGACGCATAGCCATGCTCCAACCATAAGTGCCTTCAAATGAAATTTGCACTAGCATTAGAAAGATTTATCTGAGGGGTGTTCAGTCTCCACCATGGCTGGAATTCATAGGCATGATTGCTCAGGAATGCTATTCCATCAATGCTGGATTTATTGATAATCTCCTCTCCAGCATCATCAACAGTAAGAAGTTGATGAGAATATAAGATTCTTTTTACAGGAAGCGCTGTTATATTCCTTTCAGGTATGACTTTTAATGCATAGACAATTTCCGTCAAGGGTATATTATCTGGCGGGGATTTTAGCATATGCTCCGTATCAACATTTTTATAGAATTCAAATATACTTCGGTTAAGAGCCAATCCTGAATACATCGACAGGGCCAGGACCAGAAGCAAAGCGCTGGTCGGCAACCTCACAGGCAAGCATGATGAAGAAGGCCAAAGGAGGAACTACCCGCAAAAGAAGAAGGAGAAACGCCAGGAGAAGCCTGGGAGACTATGAGCTGGACGGCATAGACGATTTCGGCATTGATGACTTCAGCCAGGAAGTAATCGAGACATAAAGGAAGAGAAAATATGACTTTCTTTTATCCACTGAGGAATAAAACAGTCCACGAATGGCGCCCGAAGGGCTTCATACGTGTGCAGCCTGCTACTGGCTAGAGTAGTGGGCCCACGGCGATTTGAACGCCGGACCTCACGGTTATCAGCCGTGCGCACCACCTGGCTATGCTATGGGCCCTTAATAAAATTGTTTGCTGCGGGGTGCTCGCAAGGTCTTTTTGATGTTCTACTTTGTATTTTAATGTTTTGATTGACAGCAATCCATGATCATCATTGCTTTCCCTCAATGGCACAGAGAAGAACAGCAGCTGCAATCCCCAATCTCCTGTCAAGGAGATTATTCGTATCAGGAGAAAAATCGAGATTGATCTTCACCACAAATGGATTGAAGTTCTGCTTGAAGGTACATACTGGATTGTGATCGATCTCACCGTAATATTTCTGTGGGATCAGGCTTCCTGTCAGGAAACGCCGAAGAAGTGCCAGCGCAGTGCTGTCCTCCTTAATGAGGCCAATATCCTTATCATTGGCATCCATTATTATCCATTCGTCCTTTAGAATGGACTTGAGCCCCCTTCGCTTGAGGACCCCCACTTTTTCGTTTGTAGTTATGTCCACCACATCATATGCTGACGAAAAGTCCAGGATCTTCCTGGCTTTGATCACCAGGACCTCTTCCTGCATATCTTCACCTGTATAGATGCGTATGTCCTCCTTCAGTTTGAATGCCTTCAACTTTGAATAGAAAACAACGTTCCCTTGGGGGTCATAGATGTGGAAAGCTGCACCGAATAGTCTTAAGATCTTCCTGCGGACCAGATATGTTGAGTGTTCGAATCTATCAGTCATTTTTCACCTCTTATTAAAAAGTTAATACGCCAGGAAGGATCATGGATAATTTGACTCTTGCCATCGAATTCAGTATATGGTTCTATTATATTTATAAATCTATTTGGGCACTTTTTTCACTATGAACGACAACGTGTCAGATTTTCATCAATGAGCAGGTTTGATACATACATATACTGCCAGGCACTCGGTTGGATATTCTGCCTTCTCGATTTGAAATCCGGCTTTACTTAATAATTCTTCCATGATCCAATCAACAGTTGTAAATTCCTCACGTATTGCAATTTCAGTATCCTGGGCAATATCTTCACCTGCTGTCTCTTTGATAGTATCCAGCCAATTATTAAAAAAAGATTCATGGTCTTCGGGTTTAAATGAGTACACTGTGTCCATGAGATAGAATTTTCCACCGTCTATGAGCATTTCGAAAATACGCTGAAGTGCTACCATTTTCCAGAAATCGGGCAAATGGTGCAGAGCCAATTGTGATACCACTGCATCCAGCGGTTTCCCTTCATGTTCATAGGTGAGAAATCCTGCATGGTGGAACTGGATGTTGGTCATCCCCTGCTGTTCAGCCTTCTGTCGTGCGTATCCCAGCATGGTAGGTGAGACATCCAGAGCATGGACCACTGCACAGTGCTTAGCAGCCTCAATAGCAAACTCGCCTGTGCCAGTACCGAATTCTAGAATAGAATGGTCAGGTTTTAGATCCAAATGCTCGATAATATTTTTTATTTCCTGTTTGATATCCCGCAGCTTTTGCATTTGCTGATCATAGGCATCCACATGAACAGAATCAGTATAGTCAGCGCCGACCTGTTGGAGTTCATTGTATTGCCAGGGAGGAGTCATAATGATGATAAAATGAATATTTATAATATTCTAGATAAAGGTTAAATTAATTCAAATATGGAAAATTGAGATTTTATAAATATTATAAGCTATGGAGCTTAGCTTTGTTAGATGAAACTTTGGGGGACGGATATTGATTATTTTCAAACAAAGTTTTTTGACTTTTTTGACTAATATATTGTCTAACTCTTTTATTCGCTAAATCTACATATTCATTTGATATATCATATCCAATGAAGTGTCTTCCATCTTTTATAGCAGCAAGACAGGTAGTCCCACTACCAACAAATGGATCTAAAACGACATCGTCTTCAAATGTATATAATTGAATAAGCCTATGCGGCAATTCTTCAGGAAATGGTGCTGGATGGCCGATACTTTTAGCAGAGACTGCTGGAAATGTCCACACACTTTTTGTCCATTCCATAAAATCTTCTTTTGTAATTGTATTTTTTTTGTCACCTCGTTTTCTTGAAAATGATTCTTTTGAAAAAACTAAAATATATTCATGAATATCTCTCAATACAGGATTTGCTGCTGATAACCAGCTGCCCCAAGCTGTTGATGGACTGGCACTAGAAGCTTTATTCCAAATAATTTCACCTCTCATATAAAAGCCAATATCAAGCATATCTTCAATTATATAACTATGAAGAGGGATGTAAGGTTTTCTTCCAAGATTTGCTACATTTATACAAGCTCTGCCACCTGTAACTAATTTGTTGAATGTTTCTTTAAAAACCGTTTTCAACAACTTTCTGTATTCTTCTAATGATAAATCTTCATCGTATTCTTTTTTAACATTATAAGGTGGTGAAGTAACCATTAAATTGATGCTATAATCTGGAATTTCTTCCATTACCTCACTTGATTTACAGAAGATTCTATCAAGATTCTCAAAAGGAATTGGTTTTTCAATAAATTGAACATTTTCTGGTGGTTTTTTACCGGCATACAATTTGCTGTCATAAAATTTCGAAGAATCGTGATTAATTCTTCCGGATGTTCCGAAAGAACTTGTTTCAGTTCCATTCCGTTTAAATCTTGTATCAATCATTTAATTTTCACTCATTTATAAGTTCCAAGAAGACTTCCCCCTTCTTTTCATAACTTTTTTCTTTATTTGCAACTTCAATAATCCTTCCAAGTTCTTCTTTGCTTTTCATACTAGAAAAGTAATTTCTTTTTTCAGATAATAAAGATGAAATTGAATTTTGTAGTTCATCAAAATTATCAAATCGATTGAAACCTTGTTGATTCGTTTTTTTAATATTTTCACCATTATTATCTAATGGTTCAGGATTTACCGACCAGAACCCTTGAATAATGCCAGCAGACTTTAAATGATCGACTTTATTATAATAACTATTTCCTGACTTTAAAAGATCCTGACAAACAACCCCTCATCCTATCGTTTTCTGTTGCC
>JACUTQ010000061.1 GCA_014859725.1 Methanosarcinales archaeon
ATTATAATGGACGAGAAGGCATTTTTTAGTCTTCTTTTATTATTTATGAAAGGATCGCTGAATATCACTCTGTTGATCCCCAGCATTTTTTCATATACTTCTAATGTTAGAAATCCTTAAAATGCTAGGTATCGGGTTCTTTGTGGGCCTGACTGGTGCTCTTGTACCAGAACCGATGCTTTTCGCTACTATTGAAACATCTCTTACTAAGGGGTGGCTCAGTGGTCCAAAGGTGGTTTCAGGTCATGCATTGATCGAAATGGTGATTTTTGTACTGATTGTGGCAGGTTTTTCCACCCAGGCAGCCCAGGATGCTGTACTGTGGATATCCATAGACGGTGGTGCAGTACTGGTGTTGTTCGGGTTCGGAACGTGGTTCATAATGAGTCCGTGGTTTTAATAACATGTATCGGGTTTAAGAATTATGTGCAATATTTTATCTGATATGCAAATAAATTAATGATTAATCACTTGATACCCATATAACGAATGATTCTCAGGTAAGAATCAATTCAAATCCTAAAAGATGGGATCAGGTCCATTAATAAATATGGGGGAAATGAATTGGCTCAAAGGACTCTTTACATATCTGAGGAGACCCCGCACGGGGACCATATGGTAGATATCTATTCTCATCTTTTGGATCATAATCTAATATTCCTCACTGGTGAGATCGATGATGAGATGGCAGAAACCGTAATTGCCCAGCGTCTCTATTTGGAATCACTGGACACAGAGGATGACATTCACATTCTCATAAACAGCCCGGGTGGATTGGTAACAGCCGGTTTTGCCATCTATGATGCCATGCAGTGTATTTCCTGCAATATTTCAACTCTCTGTATGGGACAGGCTGCCTCTATGGCTGCTGTTCTGCTAGCAGCAGGTACACCCGGTAAAAGACTGGCATTTCCAGATGCACGGATGATGATACACCAGCCCCTGGGCGGTGCTGAAGGACAGGCTTCAGATGTGGAGATCCGGGCAAAGGAGATCGGCAGGGTCAAGAGGCATTTGAACCAGATCCAGGTCCAGCATACCGGACAACCCATGGAGATCATTGAGAGGGATTCTGACCGGGACTTCTATTTGGATGCAGAAGAATCGGTTGAATATGGCTTGATTGATAGAATAATAAATCCTGGAGAGGGATTGATAAAGTGGAATAAATAGGAGACTGTTATAGGAAAGACAGTTTGGATGCTGATCTCACAAGATTCATCCTACCAGAGCTCTAAATACTACCCTGGCAGCGCCCAGCATTTGCCTTGCCTTTACCTTTGTTGCCAATTTTCCAAGCAAAATCGATGGATGGTCGATATCACCATAGGTATTGATCAGCTCCAGCACTTCAGGTTCCCCGAAAAATTTAATCAATTCGTTAAAATCCTCATCATTCAGCCGGCCTAACACCTGATGGATCCGCATCCCTATTCCCAGTTCCCGACCAATGGCTTCCCGCCATGATCTGTCGTACTCCATCAGCCTGGAAACAGAACTGTTACCTTCCAGTGCAGCATTGCCAGCAATTTCACCTGCGATCTTCGCACAGATGGCACCCATATAAACCCCGCCCCCTGAAGTGGGTTTAACCTGCCCGGCCGCATCTCCGGTGATAATTATTCCATTGGTTACTGTACATGACTGCGGACCTAAAGGAATGCATCCCACAATCATATCTGAACAGCCTGGGAAAGCCCGTTTCTGCATCCTTGGATTGCATTGAAGGAACTTTTGAAGATGCTCATAAGGGTTAAACTCAGTTCTTGCCGGATCAATACACAGTCCAATCCGGGCTGTTTTCTCATTCACAGGTACCGCCCATGCAAAAAATCCGGGCACATCAGAGCCAAGGAACACTTCCACATGATCAGTATCAGCAACATCATACGCAGTTTCAATCTGTACCCCGGACAGTACTTTCTGCACCTGACCCAAACCACTCCATCGGGCAATACTGCCCTGTACCCCGTCAGCACCAATGATGACCCTGGCAAAAATGTCACCCTTCCTGCCGTTGCTTATAACTCTCAGTACCTTATTCCCATGTGAATCCGCAAGCTCCATTACTTTTGTTCTCATCTTGACATGGGCGCCCGCCTTAGCAGCCTTCTCCAGCAGGCGGCGGTCAAATATTTTCCTGTCAATTACATATGCTCTTTCTTTTTCACCCCCGATGGAGATACCTGTCCCGTCAGGAGCAAATATGCGGGCACCTTTTATCTTTTGGTATATCCATGCGCCTGGTTCCACTTCACATTCATGAAGGGTTTTACTGCTTACCAGTCCCGTGCACTGTACAGGAGAACCCGATGCACCATGTTCTTCAATGATCAGCGTCCTGGCACCGGTTCTGGCAGCATACCTGGCCGCCATGGAACCGGCTGGTCCGGCACCTACTACTACCACATCATATTCAATCAAATGAAACCTCACCATTTCTGCTAATAAAAATGTTTATGGGGCGATTAGCTCTCCTATGCAGGGCCGCTTCTGGAATATTCTCATGAATCTTTGAAATAATGTCCAGGGTATTCTCATACACCTTTATCCCGTTTTTATCTGCTTCTTTGTATATAATTCTGGGGATTGTCATTATATCTGTACCCTCTATGATTTTTATTGATATAGGAGACTGAAGCTGCTCCCACTCCTTTAACGTGGCTTTTGCCCGCTTTATATTCTGGCGTGCCCTTTTTTCTATAATACTTACATTGGCGCGTGTTGTTTTCAGAATGACTGCGATCCTGTTCTGGGTATATCCCTGCAGGCGTAGCTCAAGTATCTGTTTTTGCCGGTCTGTAAGGAAAGATTCCTCTTGAGGCATAGTTACCAATATCTGTATCAGGATTTTAATAACTTTGTTAATAGAATCTCAAATATCAACGGTAAAAAAAAGTGAAAAAAAGAAAAATAAGGGCATTATGCCCTTGTTTAATATCTACTGTGGTTTATCGTATAGTTTAGTCTTTTTCCTGTAGCCTCTTTCTTTCTTGGCGTGAGGCTCTCTGTACACAGAGTCGTTGGCCTTTTCGATCTCCCTGGCATCGATTGCCAGTTGAGCTGCAGCCCTCATCATCTCATGACCTGCTCCAGCTGTAAGTGTAACCTGCTCTACCTCTTTTAGCATAAAGCATGCCGGGAAGTTAACTTCTGCCACCTTATCTGCCATATGAAGGGCGGCCAGTGCCTTTGCCTTTGCATAGGGATTGTTGAATCCTGCACTCTCAATTGCTTTTTGTGCAGTCACCAGGATATGCGGCAGTTCCAGATCTTTACCTGCATCTGCTTGATCAATGACAGCATCGAATGCATTGACGATCAACCTGACAACTCCGCAAGTGGACAATACCTTCATTGCATCGCTGTTGAAACTGGCCATCTCTACAGGGTCAAGGAATTCCCTTTTAGCACCAATCAGTGGGTCTACCTTCATGATTATATAACCAAATCCTGCATCCTGCAGTGCTTGCCTGTCATCTTTCTTAGTTGGCCCGTCTGAAACAACAATTAATGGTTTATCCTTCCAGATCTCCCGTGCTGCAGTTGGACCGGGTGCGGATGAATTAGGACTGATCATAACATAGAAATCAGCTTCATATTTTTTGAAGTGTTTTGTATGTTCTGCTTCGTCCTTCCCCATCTTGGCTCCCGTACCAAATGACCTTACCTCTATTCCCTCTTTATCAGCGATCTCGTCAAGAACGAGATCAATTACCTGGGACATTCCCAAGTTTCCCAATTTAATGAATCCTACCTTTACCATAATGGATCACGAAATAAAGATTAAACGATGGACTTATATGTTTTTTGGAATTGTTCGACAATATTTACAAAACAATGAAATATACATAATTATTAATATTGAACATTATTTACCAAAATTTTATGCTGAAACAATGGTATTACAATCCAGGTGATATTAGTTGGTAAGGGTACTGGCAACTGGAACCTTTGATATACTGCATCCGGGACATCTATTATATCTGGAGGAAGCAAAAAAACTGGGCGATGAGCTCTGGGTAATTGTAGCACGCAATTCCATGGTAAATCATAAATCAAAACCAATCCTACCTGAAAATCAACGACTTGCCATGGTCAGTGCCTTAAAAGTAGTAGACCACGCAATACTTGGGGATGAACATGATATGTTCAAACCGCTGGAAGAGATCCATCCCGATATCGTGGTACTGGGGCATGATCAATATTTCAATGCTGAAGAGCTTGAAGAAAAAATATTATCCAGGGGGATTAATGCCAGAGTTGTCAGGATCATTTCACATCAATCCTGCAGTACTTGCAGTACTGGTTCGATCATTAGATTGATCCTGGATAGATCAAACAGATCATAATTCTTATGCAGCCAGCTTTTCAGGGACTTTATTGTGTTAAAATACACATTAAAATTATATACATAAAGAACCCGAAAACTATTAAGAGTATCAGTATAAATAACTATTAAAATAAAATCAGATTAAATTTAGATCGGATTTAAGACTTAATATTAAATAAATCCAAACAAAATTAAAATTGGTGAAGGCAATGAAATGTTATATTTGTGCGCAACAGGGAAAAGACTCAGATGCAGTAGGGGTCTGTATAGTGTGTGGCATGGGTGTTTGCCGGGAACATCTAATTAGGGAAGAGACACCGGTCTGGGATGGAACATATCCAGTAAGACTCAAATCAGATACTGAACATATTAAACGAATAATCTGCCCACTATGTCACGAGGCTTTAAAAGAGAATTTGTAAGGTGGTGAGATATATGTTGAAATGCTATATACATGATGAAAAGAATGAGACTGAAGAAGCAGTGGCAATCTGTATTGTATGCGGGATGGGGTTATGTATGGAACATGCTAAAAGAGCTGACCTGCAAATATGGGAAGGTAAGTATCCTATGCCGGTAAAAATTATGGAAAAAAACTTGCCACGATTCATCTGTAAATATTGTATCGAGTCAATATACACGGTTGGATGTGAATAAGGGATATTTCCTTATTCATTTTACAGGGCAATATTGTGCCCATTTCTTTTATTAAAATTAAAACCTCCCCTGTTAATGTTTTAACATAAGATTGCATCTACCATAAGCCAGATACAATTTTTACAGCCATGATCCACAACACCACACCGAACATCTGCTTAATGGTCTTTGATTTCATCTTGCTGTGCATAAGGTGTGAGCCTACCTGTCCTCCAATAAACGCAGCCACGGCCGTGTAAGCCATAAGTGTCATATCCAGCTGTCCTATGCCTATGTGTCCGAAAAATCCTGAGAATGATGAAAATACCACGATGAACGCCGAGGTGGCAGAGGCACGTTTCGTCCCGTAACCCAATGCTATCAACAGAGGTACAATGAACACCCCACCGCCGATCCCCAGCAGTCCGGCAGCAATGCCTATCACGAACCCAAGACCAATTCCAATTGTAAGGCGTTCTTTTTTACTAACGGTCTCAGAATGGTCATCTATTTCCCCCGCCCTGGAAAATATCATGCGTGCCCCGGCGAGTACCAGTATGATACAGAGTATCCACAGCAGCATTTCAGTGGGTGTGAACTTTGTAAAATATGCCCCGATGGGTGCCCCTGCAGTGGAAGCCAATACAAAAGGTGCTGCCATATTCAGATCAATCATTTTCTTTCTGTAATAAGTGATAGCTGCTGAACTGGAAGTGACTCCGTTCAGCAGCAGAGCCGTTGGTATTGCCACCAGCATAGGAATGCCGAGCCAGAATAACAGGGGCACGTAGACCAGGGCGCCGCCAAGACCCAACATCGAGAATAAGACTGCCAGGAAGAATATTATTATTGCAATTAGAATGGGGTCCATGGGGATAAATTCCAGGGTTTTTGTGATGACTATATAAAAGAAAAGTTGTGGTGCAAAATGCACCTACAACGTGTGTACTTCTTCCAGACAGGGTTGACAAACAATCTCGTCATCCATAACGTGTGCGTATTTTTCAATTACCATATCGCCACACTTGCTGCATTTGACCCGCTTGAACTGCACCATCGGGGATTCCAGTTCATAATCGAACACGTCGCTTACTCCTATGAATGCTTCATCCGGCATTGACATTACCATGTCGATGGATGGTTGTGATATATCAGTGGCCACCTGGGATGCCGGGACACCCGTGCTTCTTTGCTGCATGAACGGGGATTGCTCCATCTTTGCAAAGAAATCAGGCAGCACGTATGCCCGAACTGCTTTGTTATCTTTTCGGGAAATAAGGGTTAGTGCTATTTTTCCGTAATATGTTTTTTTGATGTTGCCTTTGCCCAGGGTACACCCTGTGGCAACCTGTACTCCATCACCGAAACAGCCGGCACAATGTGCATCCCCGGTCTCGATGAGGGCTACGACCTCTCCGTCTTTAGCCCTGGATACACCCAATTTTTCCATGGCCGACCAGGCCACTCTCAATCCCAGGGGCATACCTGGGCAACGGTGTCCATGGAATTTGAATCCCAGTTCAAGCATTTCATCTTTTGTCATTTCCATTTTATATCTCCTCAATCACGATTGTGTGGATTTGGCACAACTGTACAAATCCACAGTTTAAAATGTTTTTGACATGCTTAAAGGTTGTGGTTTCAAATAATTTTGAAATACTCCTCTATTATGTTTTCCACCCACAAAAGCCCAATTTAGATTTTTATCGATATCTGAACGCTTTAAGCAGACCTGCGCTGTTTAATAATCTTTTTATTCTCTGAATGATAAAGTACATTGTCCAGCTTCTGATAATGGGTCATAAACATGTAACAGAATGAAAAAATGAGAGATATGCAGGAACTTGTTCGATTTTTCTGAATCATACCGAAATATTATTATGGTTCAAATTGAATTTCGAACCAAATTGTTCACAATAATGGATTACTTTGGATAGGTAATGGAGGACATGAAATGGCAGATAAAAAATATGTGTATTTTTTCGGTGGTGAAAAAACAGAAGGTAATGCCACTATGAGAAACCTACTCGGAGGTAAAGGTTCTCATCTTGCCGAGATGGCAAACTTAGGAATACCTGTACCACCCGGTTTTACAATAACCACAGAGGTTTGTACAGAATATTACAATAACCAGAAGAATTACCCGGAAGGTGTTGATGAACAGGTCAGGCAAATGGTTGCCAGACTTGAGGACGAAATAGGTTTTAAATTCGGCAGCAATAAAGAACCACTTTTATTATCGGTCCGCTCAGGCGCTCGAATATCCATGCCCGGTATGATGGATACGGTATTGAACCTGGGACTCAACGACGAGACTGTAATGGGCCTTGCAGAAGAAGCTGATGAGCGGTTCGCTTATGATTGCTACAGGCGTTTCATCAACATGTTCGGTGATGTGGTATTGGGGATCGAACATAATGAGTTCGAAACCATATTGTCTGCCAAGAAGGAGGATCTGGGCGTAAACAATGACACTGAACTTGATACTGAAGCTCTCCGTGATGTAGTGCAAAAGTACAAAGCATTGGTCAAAGAAAAATCAGGTAAGGATTTTCCACTTGATCCCAATACCCAATTGTGGATGTCCATCAATGCGGTATTTGATTCGTGGAATACCAAACGTGCCATTACCTACAGGAAGATACATAATATCCCTGACGACTGGGGTACTGCGGTCAATGTCCAGACAATGGTCTACGGCAATATGGGCGAGAACTCCGGAACTGGAGTGGCATTCACCCGCAATCCATCCACAGGTGAAAGAAAGTTCTATGGAGAGTATCTTATGAACGCTCAGGGTGAGGATGTGGTGGCAGGTATCAGGACCCCCCATCCCATAGAGATGTTAAGGCAGGAAATGCCGGAAGTATATGCCCAATTGGATGACTTTAAAGAACGTCTTGAGCAGCATTTCAAAGAGATGGAAGATATCGAGTTCACTATCCAGCAGGGTAAACTCTACATGCTCCAAACAAGGACTGGAAAACGTACAGCTGCGGCTGCAGTAAAGATTGCCATTGATATGTATAATGAAGGACTTATCACCAAGGAAGAGGCCATACTAAAAGTCGACCCGGAACAATTGGACCAGCTCTTACATCCCATGATCGACCCCGATGAAAAAATAAAAGCTGTGGCTAAAGGGCTTCCTGCATCCCCGGGTGCAGCCGTGGGAAAAGTGGTATTTACGGCAGAACATGCAGAAGAGATGGCCGAAGCCGGTGAAAAGGTGATCCTGGTCCGAAACGAGACCTCCCCTGAAGATATCGGAGGCATGCATGCCGCCCAGGGTATACTTACAGTAAGAGGAGGAATGACCTCTCATGCTGCTGTGGTGGCACGAGGCATGGGGAAGTGCTGCGTGGCTGGTTGCGGGGCCATCCAGATCGATGAAGGCAAGGGGCTTTTTTCTGTAAACGGTCATACAATTAATGAATACGATTACATTACATTAAACGGCACCACAGGAGAGGTTATCCTGGGACAGGCTAAACTTATTACACCTGATATCAGCCCAAACATGGACAAACTGCTCTCATGGGCCGATGGTGTCAGGACATTGGGTGTCAGGACAAATGCAGATACCCCTGAGGATTCACAGACTGCCAGGGATTTCGGGGCTGAAGGTATTGGGTTGTGCCGTACTGAACACATGTTCTTCGGAGAAGAGAGGATACCTATTGTACAGGAAATGATCCTGGCTGATACCGAAGAAATGAGAAAACTAGCACTTGATAAATTACTGCCAATGCAGAGAAGTGATTTCAAAGAGATATTCAAAGTAATGAAGGGATATCCGGTTACTATACGCCTCCTTGATCCGCCTTTGCACGAATTCTTGCCAAAACATGAGGATCTGCTGGAGCAATATTTTGAATTAAAAGCCACCGGTGACACCAACAAAATCCATGAACTGGAAGATCTGATGAAAAGGGTTGATTCCCTTAAGGAGTTCAATCCCATGCTCGGGCACAGGGGATGCAGACTCGGCATCACATATCCGGAGATATACGAGATGCAGGTCAGGGCAATCTTCGAAGCTGCATGCGAATTAACAAAAGAAGGATATGAGATTGTTCCAGAGGTCATGATACCACTGGTATTTCACATTAATGAATTTGAGATTACCAGAAATAGTGCTGAAGCAGTGGCAAAACAGGTAATGTCCGAGCAAGGTGCAAAACTGAATTATCTTATAGGCACCATGATCGAACTGCCCAGGGCAGCTATTACAGCCGATGAGATTGCGGGCCAGGCAGAATTTTTCAGTTTCGGCACCAATGACCTTACACAGACCGTATTCGGTTTAAGCCGTGACGATGCTGGCAAATTCTTGCCGTACTATCTTGAGCACGGAATATTGGAGCATGATCCGTTCGTGGCTATTGACCAAAATGGTGTGGGCCAGTTTATTAAAATAGGTGTGGAAAAGGGCAGATCAACAAGGCCAGACCTCAAGATAGGGATATGTGGTGAGCATGGTGGTGAGCCCAGCAGTGTGATATTCTGTCACAATGCAGGACTTGATTACGTGAGTTGTTCTCCATTTAGAGTACCAATCGCCAGACTTGCTGCTGCACACGCGGTACTAACGAAGGCTGAATAATATTAGGCAAATCCCAATAGAAATGTTTATACTATTGAATATAGATTCTATACTGGTACAATATGCCTGAAATCATAGAATGTGAATCTGGATCATTCCGTGTGGTGGATGCACACGGTCATGACATTGAGGTAGGCAGTCCTGTGAGATATGGGGGAACAGGCACTAAAGGACATGTAATAGAAATCGTCCGCGATGAAGAAGGTGCCTGGGCTATTATAGATTCCACTAATCTGCTGTATCGACTTGAATCTCTAACGATTCTGGATGAATTGGAAACAAAGCCAGAAATGGGAGAAAGAAAATTCTCAACTGAAGAGATCCAGGAAGTGCTTGATAAAGCAGAAGAAAATGCAAAAGAAGCCAAACTTGATGATTCAAATCTTGAAGCTGGCGGATAGTCCATTTTCATCATGATGCGTATCGGTGTTGTTATTCACGGACCTGCGGTCATCGACTCTGGCAAAGCCCTGGGGGTACTTGAGATGATATCAGGTATGGGTGATGTGCTGGCAATTCTGGGCGGTACTATGGGGAAGGCTGCTGTTATTGATGCGGGACTGGAAGGACAGATAGACATCAGCAGGAATCTAAAGCCCAGTGAGACTATTGTGGAACTCAGCTCTAATTGTGATATAATATTGCTGGTAAATGAAGGAAAGTCCTGCGAGACGGGATTAATTTTCGGGTCAATGGTCTTTGGGAAGTTGGATTCGATATTAATTCCTCTATATCAAATTGAGTTTGGCAGTGAATGCGTACTTATTCCATGGACTGGGGAATCCCATTCAATTTTGAGTGAATTTCAGGACCTTCTAAAAGCCAGGGTTATTCACCCACCTCCTGAAATTAATGGTATCAAAATCGATGGCAATACCTTAACAAGGAGGGTGTTCGGGGCCAGACCAGGTGAATATGTGACAGTTAATGGTATCGTTGTTGGAAAAGCATTATCTGACGAGGTCCATATCATTTCAGAATCTGGAGAAATTACCGGACTTGAAGGTGGCAGGTTGAAACACCATGGAATTGAGAAATTAAAGAAGATCGATCTCCCAACAGCCATTGTAAGGTCTGGACCTTTAAGAACAGCTAATATTGCCCCCGGGGTATTGGAGCATTCTGGTAATTATGCTGTTTTGATCGACCATTCAGCTGAGGATACATTTGAGCTTGCAAAGGAAGCAGGTCTGGCTGTTGTGGTAGGTGACGATACTACTGCTATTGCAGGGGATCTGCTGACCAGACTGGGTATTCCCATGATCGGGATCACTGACGGTGATAAGGACGGTATTACACATCATACTCATGTACCGCCAGGGTCGGTGATTATCAGGGTGGCAACTGGGAATGATGATATTGTAGGCCGCAAGGTGCAGGATGAGATATTTGGGGGCAAGGGAATAAAGAAGGTGGGAGATACAGGATTTAAGGAAATACTGGCCCGTGTGATTGAGCTGGCCGGGAGAATGGTGGAAGAGATTGTTCATTATTAATTGAAATTAATGTCAGAAATAGCATTTTACTTTATAATAACCGAAATGTCATACCCGCAATTGGGACACTTCTTATCCTCTGTGATCACGTTTTTTACAACAGTATACCCGCTCCTGTCAATTAGCAGCGTCCTGCAATTCGGACAGAACGTATTCTCATACTGATGTCCTGTTACATTACCCACATAAGGGTACTCGATCCCTGCATCCTTGGCCATCTTCCAGGCATTTTCTAAGGTCTCAACCGGCGTAGGCACCAGATCATCCATTTTATACATAGGATAGAACCTGGTAAAATGGATTGGCGTCCGGGGTCCCAGATTGTCCCGAACCCATTCTATCAATGCCTTTATTTCATCAGGATTGTCGTTCTTTCCAGGGATGATCAGATTGATAACTTCGATGTGAATACCAAGTTCTCTTGCAACTACAGACGAGTCCAGTACAGGTTGAAGATGAGCTCCACATACTTGTCTGTAAAATTCATCTTTGAACGCTTTGATGTCCACCCTGAAGGCATCAAGATAAGGCGAGATATCCCGCAGCGCCTCTTCCGTGATATATCCGTTGGTCACATAAATGGTCTTAAGACCTGCTTCATGTGCCAGTTTGGCGGAATCGTAGGTGAACTCATGCCAGATGGTGGGTTCATTATAGGTCCAGGAAATACTGGCACTGCCTGATTTAAGAGCCCTTGCCACCGATTGTTCAGGTGTAAGTTCTTTGGTATATGCCTGATCTATAGTGGCCTGGGATATTGTCCAGTTCTGACAGTGAGAACACCTGAAATTGCATCCTATTGTGCCCTGGGAATAGCTCAATGTGCCGGGCAGGAAGTTGTATAAGGGTTTTTTTTCTATCGGGTCTACGGCCTCGCTGGATACAGTGTTGTATATCAGGGTGAACAACGTACCGTTACGGTTCTCCCTAACACCGCATATTCCCCTTTTTCCTGATTTGATGGTGCATTCATGAGCACACACATGGCACTCGACCTTCTTGTCCTCAAGTCTGTTAAATAGAGATGCCTTCAATATCATGATAATT
>JACUTQ010000062.1 GCA_014859725.1 Methanosarcinales archaeon
TCTTATGGGGGAGCGGCCCTGCCTCACAATCTACCGAAAGGTATAATAGTACGTTAATCCGTGTCTGAAAAAATAAAAAGACACGGATTTCGCGGATTTACACGGATTTGTAATCGCATCTGATATATTCGTTGGAATAACTGGATTTTGGAACTGTGCCGCCTCCATTCCTACACCTGATCCAGCCCCCCTTCTCTGCACTGATGCCTGCGCCCGCTCCGTACTTTAGAGCACAGCCTTCGCAGACACATCAGGATCACCGCCACTGCAGATCATGGTGCCTCTCTCCTGCCTTCCCTTTGGTCCCATAAACGTAATCAGATGATACTCCCTGCCGCTGGGCTTGATGTTGTAGAAGATGAGGATTAACTAAAAACCATATCCTTCACAGTACAATCCCGCCCCTGCAGGATCTCCACATCCGTGCTGTCACAGGCCGGACAGTGGATCACAGGCAGCACATAATGCAGCGCCTGGATGAACTTGATACCACCATGGTAGCTGCACTGGTTGCACTCGATAACGGGCTTGATCATATCGATCCTGAACTGTGCCCCTTCCAGTACTGTATTTTTTGTTAAGTTCTTGAAAATGAACTGAAGCTGGTCAGGATTCAGGGATGTGAGCTCACCCACCTCAAGCCAGACTTCCTTCACACTTTCTGCATTGTGCTTTTTTGCATGATCAAGGGCAATGTCGATAATCCCGCCTGCAATTGATATTTCATGCATAATATCTACTCCTCTACGATCTCCCGGGACGAGCCCAGTTCAGACTTCAGCCTTATGGACTTGGCAGCTGCATTCAACAGGCTGCTAAAGGCACATACCGTACCGATACCCTGCCCCATGATCTCCTTATCCCTGCGGACCTGGGCCGTGACATAGGTATTTATCCCCACATCAGTATTCAGCTCTTTGTTCTCAAGATCAGAAATTATCAGATTCCCAGCCCGGCCCGTATCGCTCCTGGCGTTGCGGCACAGCTTCACAGGACACACCCGGCAGTACTCCCTGAACAGGGCACCCCACTTTGGCCCGGCAATACCGGCATTGATCTCTGCCTTTACTGCCGTGTAGGCTATGCAGCAGGCCATGGACCTGCCTGTCCGCTGGCCCTGTTCGTAGATCTCCACGTACACCCGGCCCCGCTTATACATGAACCGGGTCTCAATGTCCCGTTCATACTTATCCCTGCCCGTGTTGTGGGCACCCTGAAGCTGCGCTTTTATCTTCTCTGCCAGTTCAGGATACCTGGGCAGGGCCGCAGCCGTGCCGCAGGTGGGGCAATAGGAAATGGGGCCCACTGCCAGTTCACTGCCTTCAGGGTCATAGAACACCACTTCAATACCCCAGTTATTACGGCGTATCTCAACATGGCCCCCTTCCTCCCATACTTCTTTGTAGGCAGCAGCCACGGGAGTGACCACACGGCCGTAGCCGTAGATATCTGCCACCTTTTCCATATCTATAATGCACTGGAGGGACTGGACCAGTTCCTGCTCCACCTCTGGTGTAAAGAACCCACCTTCCACCATGGCGAACAATATGGCAGGGGGCCAGGTGATACCTTCACCCTCACCCACCACATTGCCTTTATCGTCATAGATCCTGGACCTGACACCGTCGGGCCGCTCCCGGGTAGATGCATACCCGCCCTGCTCGGATATTTCACGAAGGACGCGGTGGCAGGTGCCGCAGTTTCCCTCATCAATATTGACCTGGTCTTTCACGCTGTCCCTGACCCGGAGTGCAAATTCAGAAACCATACCATATCACCCTTATCAATTCAACATTTCCTGACACTAATTTTAAAATGACCATTCAGTTCTTCAATGGACACGATCTCATGGTCGTGCATCTGGCACCACCGGGGAATGGTCTCCTGGGCCGTCACATCATCAGAAATGACTTCCAGCACATCCCCTGATGACATGTCCTCAAGCTTCCGCTTTGTATGAAAGAGTGGGATCGGACAGTATCGTCCCCTGGAATCCAGTGTTTCCATGCTAACCTCATTTGGAATAAACTAATAGTATCTATTCAAATATATATTTGAACCAGTATATAATAGTTATTTATGAACAATTAAGAATTGCCATCCTCTTTATAAATCGCTTGTGCACCAGAATTATTGGCAGTGGTCACAAAAACCTCTCCACCAATACTGGATTCCAGATATTCTGATACTGCCCCTTTCACCTGTTCCGGCTCCTCTGCCACACAGAACACAGTGGGTCCGAACGAGCTCATCCCGGCGCCGTATGCTCCTGCTTCCTTCATAACGTTCATGCACTGCCTGACCTCCCTGGGCTGCAGAGCCACTTCCCGTTGCTTGAACCCCACGTCCTGGATACGGTTCAAAGCATCGCCAAAGCTCGCCATATCTGCTTCCACGACTGAAGGCAGCATCTCCATCAATATGATGTGGGATACGGCCTGGACCTCATGTAAGGGAATGGGACAGTATTCCCGGAAGATATCCACCTCGCGTTCATCAGAGGCACCCTTGAGGTGGGGTATTGCCACCACCACAGGCCAGTCAGGGAAATCATGCCTGAACAGGACCGGTCCCGGGGGGACCCGGCTGGCAGCCGACGGAGAAAATGCCCCCTTATCAGCAAAACGGTGCCCACCGTCCACAATGAACCCGCCATGTTCAAAGGATTCCAGGCCGATCCCAGAGGTACCGCCCCTGCCAACCAATGCTGCGATCTCCCGGACCTCCAGTCCCAGTTCATAGAGCTGGTTCACAGCCCAGCCTGCAGCCAGGGCACTCTGGGTCCCGCTGCCCAGGCCCACGTGGGACCGGTAGGATGTTTCTATCGAGATATGGACCCCATCACCTTCAGGAATAACCGCTTCAGCTGCCTTTTTCATGCGCTCCAGGTGTTCACTGCTGCCGGTCACGAACACACCTTCGTTGATTTTTTGGGCCGAGATCTTCATGCATGGCCTCTCAAGGGTGAGTCCCACCCCGCCGTCAACCCGGCCCAGGGTAGCATTCAGGTCGATCAGGGTGATGTGCAGTCGTGAAGGTGTGGTTATCCGGATCATTACATTCAAAGACCGCTGTTCATCATAATAAAATTTGGGAAATAAGTATTACATAATAGTGATATATGACAATACATGAACGGGCATGACCATTCCATGACAGAAAAGAATCTCAGGTATGCCATCTATGCCACTTCAGCCATATTTATTCTTGAAGTGGCGGGTGGTTTATTTACTAACAGTCTTGCCCTGCTCAGTGATGCGGCTCACATGTTCATGGACGTATTCGCCCTGGTACTCACTTATGTCTCCATTCAGATCGCTAAGAGACCTTCAAACCACAAGGTAACCTATGGATACCACAGGCTTGAGATATTCTCTGCCCTTATCAATGGGATTACACTGATATTGATCTCGGGTTTCATTGCCAGGGAAGCATACATTCGCTTACTCGAACCACCCGAAGTTAAAGGCTTTGAGATGCTGGTGATTGCCCTGGTAGGTATGATTATAAATATCTGGGTAACATTTCGCTTGCACGGTTATCATGATCTTAATATAAGGGGAGCGTACTTACATGCCCTTGGTGACGCCCTGAGCAGTGTTGCTGTAATTATAGGAGCACTGATCATACTCTGGACAGGTAATAATTACGCAGATCCCGTACTGAGTTTCATAATAATCGTAATAATCCTGTTCGGGTCGGTGAAGCTCATCCGGGATTCAGTACATATTCTGCTGGAATCGACACCAAAACATGTTGACATCAATGAACTTGTGGACTTTGTAACTTCAATAGAAGGAGTGGAAGGAATACATGATATCCACCTGTGGAGCGTTTGCTCCAATGTCCATGCCATTAGCGCCCATATCCTGGTAAAGGACATGCATGTCTGCGACACGGAACCGCTAATAGAATCCGTTACCGCTGTACTGAGAGATAAATTCAATATTAGCCAGACCACATTCCAGTTTGAAAGTATCGAATGCGGCAGGCCCCTGATCCATGGTGTTGAACATAAATGAGTACATGCCGATCGGCTTTATATTATATCGAAACATGTATATTATACAACATATATTAATTTGTAAATTTATTTTTGTTTCAAGGTGAATCAAATGAAAGACAGACACGTTATGGAGGCCCTTGGTAAGACCAGGGTGGTCGTAGAGAACGGTAAAGTAGTGGAAGTGGGTGAACCCCAGACCGACTATTGTCCTATATTTGCCAAGGTTAGGAATATCAAACATTTCACTCCCGAGTCAGTGAAAGGCAACATAGAGTTCCGGATTGATGATTTCGGGATGTTCACTGCCCGGCGGGCCATCGAAATGGAGATTTTTGTGGGTTTTGGTGCCAGCGAGACCTTTATGACAGCTCTGCGCCGGGATCTGCTTGATTCGTGCGTCACGGCCTGTGAAGGTGCAGGCACGGTGATCACCAGCAGCCCTTCACTGGCCCAGGGCATTGGCAGCCGCATTTCAGGACTTGTCGAGACAACGCCTATTCCTGAACTGATTCGCCGAATCGAGGAGAAAGGGGGTACCGTGCTGGACCCGCAAACAGCTGCCCTTGACCAGGTGGCCGGGGTGGAAAAATCCATCCAGATGGGGCACAAGCGCATCGGTGTCTCGGTGATTGGTGCCGAGGATGTGAAAAAGATGCTTGAACTGGAACAAAAACATGATGTGGAGATCATCACCTTTGGCGTGCATGTTACCGGCATGGGAGCACAGGAAGCACAGGAATTGATATCTGTGGTTGATATGACCACGGGCTGCACCTCTAAACATGTGAGGGAATATATAAAAGGGCATGCACTGGCACAATTCGGTACTGCCATACCTATATTTGCTATCACTCAGAGGGGCAAAGAATTACTGCTTGAGAGGGCAAAGGAAGTCACAGATCCAATACTGATCAATACCATGAAACTCCCGGTATTACCTGAGGATAAGCAGCCCAGACCACTAATATAAATTAGTGAAAAAGTAGTGTAGAAGAAAAGTTAATAAACTATAATGGTAAACCATATATGCAAGGCAAAGGTCGGGTTTTGATTTATCCCCTCATATCCCGTTCATAAAATACGACTTTTGCCTTTTCTTTTAATAAATGTTGAGTTATTCCAGTCCATAATGTTTTACGTTCCAGTCTGCAATGGCCTGTATCTTGGTGATCTCGTCCTTACCGCCATCCATGGTGAACAGGTGTTTGAACCTACCCTGGGATCTTAGATAATCTTCCACAGGCTTTCGGTTTTTCACCTTCTTCATGTTGGTAAGTTCACCGTTCTCCATCTCGTACATAGGCCACAGGGCTGTTTCCACTGCAAGTTTCCCCACTTCCACTGTCTTTGAAGTGTCGAACTTCCAACCAGTGGTACATGGGGCATGAGCGTGTACATACGTAGGGCCTTCAATATCAACGGCCTTTTTCACTTTACGGATCATGTCTTTTGGATAAGCTATGGACGTGGTTGCCACATAAGGTGAATCATGGGCTACCAATATGGCAGGCATGTTCTTTTTGGGTCTTGGATTGCCGAAACTCTGCTTGCCTGCAGGGCTGGTAGTGGTAGAAGCGCCGTATGGTGTGGCACCGCTGCGCTGAACACCTGTATTCATATAAGCCTCATTGTCAACACACACATAGGTGATGTCATCACCACGTTCGAAGGCGCCTGATATGGCCTGCATACCGATGTCCAGGGTGGCACCGTCACCGCCTATGGCAACCACTTTTGTATTACCCTTCCGGCCCATAGCTTTTAGTGCCGCATCAACGCCCGAAGCCACTGCAGCTGCATTCTCGAATAGTGAATGTATCCAGGGCACTTCCCAGGAAGTTTCAGGGTAGGGTGTGGTCATTACTTCCAGGCACCCTGTTGGGCTGACTACAATTGCGTCATCGCCAACTGCTTCTAAAACGAAGTTGGCTGCCATTGCATCACAGCAGCCTGCACATCCTCTATGTCCGGGGGCAAGTCTGCTCATACCAGATCACCTCGCAGGTCGGCATATTCACTTTCAACTGTAATACCCGACCTCATCGTATCCTTTGCCTTATCTATGATCATCATGATGGTTCTTCTTGGGATATCCCGACCACCATGTCCAAGCATAAAGCCCATTACTGGAATATTGATGTCAGTATTATAAAGTGAGGATTTTACCTCAGTGAGCAGAGCCCCTTCATTCAATCCCAGTGAAATGTTCTTATCAAGCGTCACTACGACAGTAGCCTCAGCCACTGCTTTGCGGATAGCCTCCACAGGGAATGGTCTGAATGAGCGTATCTTGACAAGTCCAATCTTTACACCCTCACTGCGTGCCTTATCGATCACGTCCTTAATGGTGCCGATGATCGAACCCATGGCCATGATAATTATCTCGGCATCCTCGGTCTTATAAGTATCAATAAGGCCGCCGTAATATCTTCCGAATATCTTATTGAAATCATCTGCAGCTTTTTCTATTTTTTCAAGAGCATTATCCATAGCCTTTTGCTGCAGGTACCTGAATTCAGTATAGGTCGTGGGATCAGCGAATGCTCCAAAGGTCATTGGGTTTTTCGTGTCCAGAAAGTGTTCAGGCTCATATTTAGGCAGATATTCATCAGTCAGGTCCTGCTCCAGCAATATCACAGGTTCATATACATGGGACAGGATAAAACCGTCCATACAAACCATTGCAGGAAGTTTCACCTCCCTTTCTTCTGCTACCTTATATGCCTGGGCTGTCATGTCACCCGCTTCCTGGGTATCTTCTGCATACAATTGTATCCAGCCAGTATCACGCTGGGATATGCTGTCCTGCTGGTCGTTCCAGATATTGATGGGGGCGCTGACGGCCCGGTTAGCAACCGTCATAATCACTGGAAGCCGCATACCTGATACATTGAACAGCACTTCATGCATCAATTCAAGGCCCTGTGATGTGGTTGATGAATATGTACGGGCTCCTGCAGCACTGGCACCCACCAATGCAGAAATGGCAGAAAACTCGCTCTCCACATTAATAGACTCACAATTTGGTATTTCTCCATCAGCCATGAACTGGGACAGGTCTTCCACAATATGGGTCTGGGGAGTAATGGGGTAAGCTGAAATTACATTGGGCCTGCACACCTTCACTGCATGTGCCACAGTATATGATCCTTCCACCACTGACATTTTGTTTTTCATTTATTTCTCCTCCAGTACCATCTCTATAGCATCACTGGGGCATTCGTTGGCGCAGATACCGCATCCTTTGCAAAAATCAAAATCAAAAACCACGTATTTGTCTTCCAGCTCTTCAATACTGCAATCCGGGCACAATAGTGAACACAGACCGCATTTGATACACTTATCCTGATGATACAAAGGCCTGAAGTTCCTCCAGCCCCCGGTCTTATTCACCCTGGTGGTCCCGGGCTCAACAGCCCCGCCAATAATTATCTTCATTTTGCCGCCTCCATTCGTTTATAAGCTTCAAGTACAGCCTGTGAGTTCTTCTCACCCACTGGCCCTGGGAAACGTTTGTGTACAGCGTTCTGGATGCTCTCCACCCTGATCTCCCCAGTGGCACCGGCAAATGCTCCCAGCAATATCGTATTCACGATAGGTCGGCCAATAATGTCGAGGGCTATCCTGGTGGCATCAATGGTCAAGACATCTGCCTGTGTATCCAGTTTGAAGGATTCAGGTGAGAATTCAGTATTGATAAGGATCTTACCGTTTTGTTTGGCTCCGGCAGCTACATCCACTACGTCAATCAATGTTGGATCCTGGACAATAATATAATCTGGTTCGTATATCTGGCTGCGAAGCCTGATCGGAATGTCGTCGATCCTTGTAAAAGCGGTTACGGGGGCACCTCTTCGTTCCACTCCAAAAGCAGGGAAAGCCTGGCAATATTTGCCATCCTCAAATGCAGCAACTGCAAGTAATTCGGCTGCAGTGACAGACCCCTGTCCACCACGGCCATGGATACGTATTTCTTTCAAGATAAGCCTCCAATAATGACAATTTATTGTACCTTTTTCCAACTACTGATAATGAGAAATGGTTTCAAATTGTCCAGTTATCATTTATTATTAATATATTTTTAGGCTTAAGAGGGATTAATTGACTAAAAAGGTAATGTTCGAAATCTTTTTTAACACTTGCTTCATTTCATGGTTAATGTTTCTTGATCTTCACATACATTCTTGTTATTCAAAAGATTGTTCATCACCAGTTGCTTCAATATTGACACAGGCGATCAATATCGGATTAGGAGGAATTGCCATTTGTGATCATGATGCCATAGAAGGTTCATTAGAAGCTGAGGCATTAGTTGAGGAGAATGGACTTGACATTTTGGTGATCCCTGGTATCGAAGTAACTACGAAAAGAGGGCATTTATTGGTTTTAGGGATTCGATACGAATTTCCAAAGAATCTTGATCCTGAGGAAATTATCAGGATGGCCAGAGAACGAGACGCCTTTGTGGTAGCTCCCCATCCTTATAAAGGATATCCAAAAAGCCTGGGAGATGTTACAGAACTGGAAGTAGATGCAATAGAAACCCTGAATTCCCGGTTTATCCTGGGAAAATTCAATAAAAGAGCAAAAAAAAAAGCAACAGAACTGAAAATCCCTATGCTGGGCAATAGTGATGCTCATTTTGTTGAAATGGTAGGCAGGGCCTATACTGAAATTGATTCAGACTCCACAATTGAAGCTGTGTTCAATGCTATTAGATCCAACAAAACAAAGGTCCATGGAACCAGAACACCTTTTAATGTGCAATTCAAGCAAGCATGCGGCGGGGCTAAAAGAAGAATCAAGAACTTGGTATGAAGGTTAAAAAAAAGAATGGAAGATAGCTATGCTATCTTCTGTGCGTTAAATTTTATTTCCTGTATCTTCTGGCCAGATATAATAGTCCTACAGATGAAATTGCCAGTACTGCGCCAAAACCAGGTATTCCAGAACTTGGTTCTTCTGTTTCAACATGACCCTGGGTAGGGGCTGCAGTTGACGTTGTTGCTGTTGTTGTTGTTGTATCATCATCTGCCATTGGATGGCAGGCTGAACATCTTAATCCCGTTGATGCGGTCTTAAGTGCAATTTTGTTATATGCATGTATCTCATCAGCTTTATGACACTGGGCACACTCCGGCAGATAGATCTTACCTGTTTCCTGACTCAGGTGACAGTTACTACAATCCACCATAGGAATATGAATGAAGTGAGGTATTTGACTTGCCTCTTCTATTTCCCCGGCACCAGGCAGGTGGCAGTTATAGCAAGCAGTCCTGTTTTCTTCATCACCATGAATCAGTGCAACGTCTGTTGCTCTGTGGCAAATCTGACAGACCACTGTGTTTCCTTCCGATTTGACTGGCACGACAATATTTGGAGCTTTTGCATGACATGCTTCGCAGGAAACATCAGGTCCACCATGCACATCTACCAGATCCCTGTGGCAATGTGAGCACAGGGTGTCCGATATCAATTCAGTATGGAATGTTTCAATACCACTATGACAATAGGAACAATCTTCTGTATTCACTTTTGGACCATGAACCAGATGTATTGGCCCTGTATGACACAGGAGACATTGTGGTATTTTAATAGATAATGTTTCACCGTGGCAATTTACACAAGTGACAGGTTGACCTGTATGTATGACATGTGGGTCCTCAGGGTGGCATTTTTTACAATCAACATCTTCCGCCATTTTGGTCATAGGTTCAAGTTGCTCTTGTGCTTGGACAGACACGACGAGAATGCTCATTGTTATTAAAAATAATAACAAAACATTGAATTTTCTCAATTATAATCCTCCTTTTTATTAGTAGATAAATCTAATCTTTGTATACTTTTTCTAGCTTCTGCTATTTATTGTTTTTTACTATAAGTCTGGGTTTTTTTCGTACTTTCTTCATTTGAATACAAATAATGGTTTTTTAGGCTTTTCAGCATGTGATCCTTCTGTAATTTCAGTGTATTCATCCATAGTCTCTTTTCCTGTGATAAACATGGCTTTGATATATTTTGTCATTCTCGGATCAATTCCCAAAAATCCCAGATGGATGATAAGTTCGATAATAAACCAGTACGTAGCCCATAAGTGGATTGTCCTGATTAATGTGATCCCGGACATACCCAAATATACAGAAACACTACCTACAATATCTCCAACGAACCATGCCATGAGACTATTCCAGACAGGAATATCGAAATTTACTATTCCAAACTTTAAGTCCAGCATTATGATTCCTGAAAGCCCTATAAGGACAATAGCCATCCCTTCAAATATCACCATGAGTTTATAGGCCGGATGAAGCTTATTTTCATAATGGCCTGTAGTTTTATTGAAAATGGTATATTTTGGGTATTTTTCGGGTTTGAATATTCCCACAATAGATTGCTTGAGGCGCTTCATATCTGTCAAGCTGAAAATATATTGCATTAAATGGCCGCTAGTAAGTAGGTTGAAAGGTATCAGCGTCCAGTTTACAAGTAAGAACAAAATAGAAGCTATCACGTGGATGAGACGGATATCCTGATAATTAATAAGTTGCCAGGCCGAAACAGTACATTGATTAAACTGTAAGGCTAAATATAAGCCAGATAAAATAAGCACAACACAAGTTATCATATGGGTCTGATGGGCAATCATATCCCGCAAAGTAAAACGCTGCCCGACAATGTTTTCATTATTTTTACGTTCTGTCATATTCACTCCATCATTAATTTAATAATGAGATTTACAATACTACCTACCAGATAAGTATCGATTAATACATTCAATTAAATTGAAAAGGAGTCTTTGCTCCCAGATATTTGTAAGATACCCCAAATAAATAAATGTTTCGTTTAAATATTTCCAGTTCCTATTAATCCTGGGAAATATGTTTTAGAATATGGCCTGCTTCAGGTATGATCAATTCCTTCACACCAAGTTCTACAGCAGCCGGAGACCCTGGAAGACAGAATACAACACACGTATCCACAATCCCGGCAGCAGCTCTTGAAAGCAAGGCCGCTGTTCCCACATCTACAAGGCTTTTTTGTCTGAAAAATTCCCCGAAACCCGGGATGGTCTTGTTAAAAAGTGGTTCCACTGCTTCAAGTGTCACATCTTCGGGTGCAAGTCCTGTCCCACCGCTGATCACTATGGCCTGAATGTCAGAGCTGGTTAAATCCTGAATGAATCGTCTGATCTGGGCCTTATTATCAGGAAGTAGCGAATATTTTGTTATTTCAAATCCCGAATTTCCCAGCAGGTTTGATATAACCTGGCCTGAAACATCCTCTGCTTGATCTGGTTTGGATATGTTCCCGTATTTTTTATACCTGGATGAACTAACAGTAACAATGGCAAATCTGACCGATTCAGGGGCATTTTTTTTGTGTAGTTGTGAAGTATCCATAGAGAGGTTTATGTGCTATTGATTATAAGAAATATTCGATTCTATGAATGTAATGGCAGTAGATGTGGGCATGGGTACGCAGGACATATTGTTGTTCGACAGCAGCCAGAGTATGGAAAATTCGATAAAAATGGTATTGCCATCCCAGACCCGGATAATAGCTGAACGCATCAAAAAAGCGACCAGTTCCCGCCGAAATATTGTACTGACAGGCACCACAATGGGAGGTGGGCCATCAGGTAGTGCGGTTCGAAAACACATTCATGCAGGCTTAAAAGTGTATGCAACCAGAAAAGCGGCTTTAACCGTGCATGATAATCTGGAAAAGGTAAAACAGATGGGATTAGAAATAATTGATGAGGAAAAGGCAGGTTTACTGGATGCTATTCCCATCATAATGTCTGATATTGATACTGATGCACTTGAGGGGGCATTAGGATTATTCGATACACAGATGCCAGGGGATTTTGCTGTTGCTGTCCAGGATCATGGGGAAGCACCTGATATGAGTAACCGGATATTCAGGTTCCGACATTTTACCCGGCTTTTGGAAAAAGGAGGCGAACTTGAGCGGTTCGCTTACATGAATAAAGTCCCTAGT
>JACUTQ010000063.1 GCA_014859725.1 Methanosarcinales archaeon
GTACACATCTTCACTGCCCACATTTCTCATTTTTTTCAATCCATCTCAGAAAACCTAAAATCCAGGGAGCATTATTATTATTATTTAACAGCCAATGTCTGATATATTCAAATTACTGCATCCAAAAATCCAATCCACTCTTTTAAGAATGGGATTTTCCGACCCTACCGAACCCCAGGTGCGCACAATCCCCAGACTTTTAAAAGGTGAAAATCTACTGCTTATCGCTCCCACTGGCAGCGGTAAGACCGAAAGTGCAATACTTCCGGTTTTCCATCATATTTTGAGCCATCCCCCAGAGGGACGCAATGGTATATCCGCGCTATATATCACCCCCCTCAGGGCACTGAATCGGGATATGCTCTCCCGGCTGGAACAGATAGGTGCTGATCTTGAGATCGATGTGCAGGTGCGCCATGGAGATACCACCAAATACCAGCGCCAGAAACAGAGCACTCACCCGCCTGATCTGATGATAACCACCCCTGAGACCCTGCAGATCATGCTTACTGGTAAGAACTTGCGTAAACACCTGGAATCAGTACGATTTGTGGTTGTGGACGAAGTACACGAGCTGGCATCCAGTAAAAGAGGCGCCCAGTTGTCCATTGCCCTGGAACGACTGGTTGAGGTGTCCGGCGAGTTCCAGAGGATAGGACTATCTGCAACAGTGGGCAGTCCCATCACAGTAGCCAGGTTCCTTGCAGGTACGTACAGGGAGGTGGGTGTGGTAGAAGTATCCATTTACAAGGATCTGGATTTTAGAGTATTAACACCACAGGTCACCCAGGATGACAGGAAAAAAGCACAGGAGCTGATGTACTCTCCTGAAATGGCATCTCATTTGCGGGTCATTGGAGATATTGTAGATTCAAATACATCCACCCTGATCTTTGTAAATACAAGGGAGGCTGCTGAAGCACTGGGATCCAGGTTCAAAATGCTGGGCAGGTCCATAGGTGTGCATCATGGTTCTTTGTCCAAGGAGATCAGGATCGAGATGGAGGAGATGTTCAAGTCCAGTGATCTAAAAGGACTTATATGCACCAGCTCCATGGAACTGGGGATAGATATCGGTGATGTGGACCACGTAGTGCAGTACAATTCACCCAGGGAGGTATCCAGATTGATACAGAGGGTGGGCAGGGCAGGACACCGAATCCATGAGACTTCCAGAGGGACTATAATCACCACCATTCCTGATGATGTAATGGAATCCTGGGCGATTGTTGACAAAGCCCACGCTGGAGAAGTGGAGGAAACATTGATCCATGAAGGATCTGCTGATACAATTGCAAACCAGATCGCTGGATTGGTGCTTGATTTCGGGGAACTCGACAGCCAGCGCATCTATGATATAGTGACCCGGAGCTATCCCTATCGCAATATCACAAAGGACCTGATAGATTCCATCATCAAACAGGTCATAGAGAACAGGCTGGTCTGGTCTGAAGAGGGGCAGGACATGGTGGGTAGGCGGCGGAAAAGCTGGCAGTACTATTACAAGAATCTATCCATGATCCCTGATGAGAAAAAGTATGATGTGTTTGATATAGTGAGCGGCAGGCCAGTGGGTGTACTGGATGAAATATTTATCATCAATTTCATAAAACCGGGCGCGGTTATTATTGCGAAAGGGGATATGTGGCGGGTGATGGAGGTCATCCATGATAAACAGCGTATCAGGGTCGAACCTGTACCAGATCCTGGCGGGGAGATCCCGAACTGGATCGGTGAAGAGATACCTGTCCCTTTTCGTGTAGCAGATGAGGTGAGCAGTATCAGGAGTTCGATCGCTAAAGAGATCATGGAGGAGAAGTCAGACGACGAGATCGCAGCAGATTTCCAGAATAAATATCCATCAGATAAAGCAACCACCCTGGGTGTGGTGACACTTATACGCAAACAACTTGATGGGGGCTTTACAGTTCCATCCAGGGAAAACATTGTAATTGAAAAGGTGGAAAATTCTGTAATAATCAATATATGTGGAGGTCATAAGGTCAATTTTACCCTGGGCAGGGTGCTGACTGCATTATTGTCTGCAAGACTTGGAAGCAGCGTGGGTATGGAGATCGATCCGTACAGGTTAAAACTTGACCTGCCCAGACAGATAAAAGCTGCTGACGTGGTACGACTAATACTTGATCTTGACCCTGTGCATGTAGAGCCCATCATTGAGATGTCCCTTAAGCACACTACATTTTTTAAATGGAAGATGATCCAGGTAGCCAAGAAGTTCGGGGCATTGGATTATGATGCCGATTATGACCGGATAAGCATGCAGAAGCTGCTTGATGTGTATGAAGGGACCCCTATGTATGATGAAGCGGTCAGGGAGATATTCCAGGAAAAGCTGGATATTTCCAGAACAATTAGCATCCTTGAGAGAATTGCATCGGGACAGGTCATGCTGGTGGTGGGAAAGTCCAGCCCAATTGGTTCAGCCGGATTTTTGGGTGGCAAGGACCTGGTCTCACCTGCAAAGGCTGATGCATCCATTATCGAGGCTTTGAAGCAGAGGATCATGAATGACAGGGTGATACTTTTCTGTGTCACCTGCAAGAAATGGGTCTCGAAACGGAAAGTGTCCAATGTACCTGATACTATTGAATGCCCTGTATGTGACAGCAAGATGGTTGCGGCATTGAAACCGTGGGAAGAGGATGAAATTAAGATTGTGAGGAAAAAGGAAAAAAGTGCTGACGATCTGAAAAGGGTACGCAAGGTCAACAGGAATGCAAGCCTTGTACTATCCCACGGCAAGACTGCGGTTATCGCACTGGCCAGCAGGGGGCTCGGGCCTGAAACTGCATCCAGGGTTATCAGGAAGATGCGTTTGGATGAAGATGGTTTTTATAGGGATATTCTGGCGGCTGAAAGAAATTACGTCAAGACAAAGAGATTCTGGGATTGAATAATTTGTTCGCATGACCACAAACATTATTATTATAGAACGCATCATATATTATTGTAGAAGCCGTGTCTTTCTATAAATGCAAAGACCAAAACGCGAATATAATCCTCCTTACTTATTCCGTGTTTAATATCAGTGAATCGAAACACGGCTTTTGCATTAATTCCTTCTCTTTTGCTACAGGCGGGGATCTATATGTCCAGGTCCACCACACTCTGGAGTATAGCATGTGATGTTTTCAAAATCACACTTCTTCTCACAATGTGGACAAACATCCGGTAGCGTTGCTGCGGTTATGGTGTAACCGCAATTGACACATTTCCAATAAGTCAATCCACATTTTGGACAAATATCTCCGACAAATTTACCAGAGGCTGTATAACCACACAGTGCGCATGCTAATGTCTCTTCTTTCTTTTCCACTCTAACCACATCCTTTCGCATGTTTATGTTAAATAAAGTCATATGACCCATATCAATTTATCCTTACAATGTTCCCAATCTTTAATTAAGATTTTCTTTCTGCTCCCCACCGTTTAGTTTTTCAGTAACTGCGGAAAATATGTCCCTGGCCTGTACAAAGCATTTTGGGGAGCAAGTAAAAAATATGTTCCATATATATCAAAATTCATAAATAAAACCTACAATAATGTTCTGCAGTTCATCATTATTGCTATAATTCTTACTTACAACTCCTTTATTCCCAAGTATCATAGCCGAGGTCTTAGTTCCTTCTTTATATAAACAAAGCACAGGAATCCCAAGACTAACGGCATGACATATCTCATATCCAACCCCTATTGAGGGAACCGTCACTTCAGCAATCAGGCATTCGCAATGCTCAACACCACCCATATCCCGCATAAATATCTCTTCTTCGCTCATCCCCTTCTCTTCTTCGAAGATAGTATCCAGTGCCACATGCTGGCTCAACACTTCAGCTCCGGAAGACATCAATACTTTTAATATGAACTTATATGTATCAAGCAATCTTCTGCCTCCGCGCATAGAACCTGACATGAATACTTTAGTCATTGTACACCTCTGAAATAGTGACCTTTGGTCAGACCCTGAGGAAACATCTCCTTCAGTCTTTCCAGATAATTCCTTCCATCAAAATCATTGGGATTTTCCAGGTAACTGTCAATAGCCTGTCGGTACAACATTGTAATCTCTTTTACCTGTTTGATATCATAATGCATACCCTCTATCCTCAAAACTGAGACCCCTGCACCCAGAATCGCAGGCAGGTGGTCGATCATACAAAGTTCCCGGGAATTGTAGATATGGGTTCTGCACATTGTATCACATCTTACAGGGAAGATGAATCCCTTTTCATCTCCAATATTATTTTGGTTGTCGCAGGGTTTTATGATGTCAGCATCACTACTTACACCAATGCTTTTAGAACCAGTACATCCCTTTCCCCCTCGAAATATACAATGTTCTGATATCATCAACTGCACAGCCCCCTGGACCAGACATTCCTGATCAAATCCCGCAGGTATATCCGCGATCTCGTCCAGCGTAAGTTCCTGGGAAATCGTAATTCCATTGACTCCCAAACTTGTTAGCAAAGCCAGTGTTTCATGGTTGAAGGCGTTGATGGGGTAATCCGCAATAACGGGTAAGTGGAATTCATCCGCACACATGTATATCTGGTCAGGCCCTGTTACCAGTATACCATCAAATCCGTATAGATTATCTAATACGCTTATGATAAGGTCCCTTTCAGAGTCCTTTATAATATCAGGTAATCTGATATACACAGATGCATCTGCATTGTGCGTTCGTTCAATTGCACTATTTGTTATTCTTTCTTTGTGAATAAGTCCTTCAATATCCACATAAACCCTATTTGCTCCGGCAGAAACCGCCGCATTAATAAATTCCGGGCTTATCACACGTATGGATAATCCGGGGCTGGCGGGCAAGACACTTGCCGGAACTTCACTCTTTTTAACATGGACTGAATCACATTTTCTTCGATATTTTTCCAGACGATTGATTTCAAGTCGCTGCACAGCTTCACGCCTCACAGAGTTGATCATTCCTATGGGAATAAAAATATCATCATCCATGTTGAGAGATATTTCATGTATTTCAAAAACCGTATTCCCGAGTTTGCTCACATGCTTTAGTAGTGAATCCCTATCAATTGGCTGGTGCCTGGCAGAAGGGATATAATCATCAGATGAAGCTTGTGCCGTATTCCCTTTTCCATCATTCAACTGTACAATAAGCTTATGTCCTCTCTTTGCCTCCACTTCCATGGACACCGGAATTTTCTTCTGGTGCGATTTCCGGGCTGCCGCTATCAGCTCTAAATCATATGTTTTATAGATTTCAGCACCCGGGGAAGGAGCCCCCTGAAAAGTAATACTTATTATAGAACCTGCAGGTGCTTCTTTTACCTTTCGTCCTTCTATCAATATCATATTTATTTTAGTACCATTACCACCCACTGCAACGCCATCTCCTAAACGAAGCGGGATTTTCAGTTTCACTGTGATAGTATCCGGGTCGCTTTTAATGATGCTCCCAAGTATTGTGCCGCGGTTTCCAGGCAACTCGGTGCTCATGAGAGTCTTGCCAGGGTCACCATTGATATATCCTTGTGTAAATCCCCTGTTAAATATTGTCTCAAGTTGCCGGGACTCGTCCCGGGTAACGTTTGATTTTGGGTCCTCAGACATCCGGTCAAGTATATCTCTGTAAGTTTTCGTAACAACAGCCACATATTCGGGCATTTTCATACGCCCTTCAATCTTAAAAGAATCCACACCTGCATATATCAGGTCATTAAGCCGGGAGGAAAGGTTCAGGTCCCTGGGACTGAGCAGGTATCCTTCCTCTTTTTTTCCATAAATTTTATACATTTTTCTGCACGGCTGTGCACAATAACCCCTGTTGCCGCTTCTGCCGCCTATAAAGCTACTCATCAGGCACCTGCCAGAATATGATATGCATAAGGCACCGTGAATGAACGTCTCAAGCTGGATGGAAGTGCTTAAGCGTATCTTTTTTATTTCCTCAATACTCAATTCCCTGGCAAGAACCGCACGGTTCACACCAAGAGCTTCCAATAGTTCCACACCCGGGCTGTTATGTATGGTCATCTGGGTACTGGCATGTATGGGTAATTCCGGAAAATTTTCCTTCAATATTTTCAGGATTCCAAAATCCTGGATAATAACAGCATCAGCACCATGGCTGCACAGTAGTTCTAAATACTCTGCAACATCCTCTAGCTCCCTTTCCTTAACAAGTGTATTTACTGTGATATATGCGGATACGTCCTGTTGATGGGCAAAATCAATAGCTTTCTCCAGTCCTTTTTGATCAAAATTATCTGCAGATCCCCGTGCACTGAAACTTTTGGCACCCATGTAGACAGCATCTGCTCCGTTGTGTATCGCAGCTTTTAATGATCTGAGATTGCCTGCCGGAGCCAATAGTTCGGGGAGTTTTCGTTGCATAGTCTGCCTTTTTAAGATAGAAAGATATAAGGATATCTAAACAAAAAATGGAATTCAGGTGGGATTATTTGATAAATGGGATATTCAATTCAGAGCTAAAAGTGTATTATTTAGCATTGGCCACTGCATTTGTAGCAGCTACAATGGCACTTATTTTCCTAATATTCAAATCAGTAGCCACATTGATCATGACAATGTCTGCAATTTTGATTGTTGTGGTAGCTATGATAATATTGGGTGCGGCCGTATATCTTGATTTTATTGAAGGAAGATTAGATACCTCCTACCTTCATCAAATAAAAAAGGATTAATCCAAATCCATGGTAGGATCTTAATTTACATTATTTTTTAGCTTTGACTAGCACCACAACTAATATATTTTATTGACTCTAAAACATTACAGGAAGTTTTGAATTATGCCAATTGATCCCATATGCAAACGTGAAGTCCCAGAAACCACTCCCTTCACAACCGAGTCAGGTGGAATGACCTATTTTTTTCATAATTTAGAATGCAAGAAAAAGTTCGATGACATGGCAAAGAACATTATCAGGGTCAAACGGAACCTGGAGGATAAGAAAAAGATTTCATTCGGACGTTTGAGAAAAGATATTATCAGGCCAGGTATATGTGCCGCATGTGGAGCGTGTGCCGCCAGCTGTCCTTCCATCATACTGGAAGGCGAAAAACCTAAACTGATAGGACCCTGTAATGCCTGCGGCATATGCTATAACCAATGCCCGAGGACCATTACTACTGAGGATGGGCTAGTCGGTAAGATCAGGCATCCCTATGCCGCACGATCAACAATAAGTCGATTAAAAGGACAGGACGGGGGTGTAGTTACATCATTACTTGCCTATGCGTTGGAAGAGGGGCTTATAGATTGCGCAATAGTTACGGTACGATCCAAAGAAGACCCCTGGAGACCGGTACCTGTCATTGCTACAACGTATGATGAACTAATGGATTCGGCAGGGACGATCTATACTCACAGCATGACCATCGAAGCCCTGATGAATGCTGTTAAGCAGGGTATGCATAGTATAGCTTTCGTAGGTCCTTCCTGTAATATAGATGCAGTGTATAAGATGTATAAAAGCCCTTACGGCCTGCTTCATATGTTCATGCGGGTCAATCTCCTGCCATTGGGTCTGTTTTGTATGGATACGTTCTCACATGAAGGCATACAGGAGTTTGTCGAATCCAAACAGCTGAAATTGCAGGATGTTGCAGCAATGAAGATCAAGCGAGGTAATATCGAGCTGGAGACATCGGGCAAGACCCTGGTTTACAGCCTGAACGAACTGGACCCTTATAGGAGCTCTTCCTGTAAATTCTGCACTGACCTAACTGCAGAAAACGCCAATATCAGTTTTGGAGGTGTGGGCACCCCAGATGGCTGGACCACTGTGCTTACACGAACTGGCCGGGGATATGAGATATTCAAAGAAGCAGTGGAGAATGGCTATATCGAAGCCAGGGACCTGGAAGAAAATGAGATGTCCAGAGTACTGAACCTGGCCAGGATGAAGAAGGTCCAGAAGTACGGAGTGGAGCGCAGGGAAAAGTGATCATTTGACCAAAAATGTGGTTAATTGACCAACAATTTCAGGTTATCCAAAAATACCCAGGAATTCCTTAAGCTGGGGTGCCTTTTTTGGTAACCTATCAGCTATTACCTCTATAAAAGCATACATATCATCATCAGCCAACCCCCTGATATCTTCCTGTGCTTTAAAGCCCAGGTCAACCAGGTATTCCAGTTCATCATCATCGAGCCGCTGAAGACGGTTTTTGAAATCCTCGCCGGATTGGGCCAGCCTGTGGGATACGGGACGTAATATAAACAGGTACTGGTGCCCTTGCGGGGATTCAATATTACCACCTAGCTCGGGAGCCAGTTTGTTCAATATCTCTATATCTTTTTCATTGAATTGCCTTGACATACATTACAATTTGTTCTTATTATAGGTAAATCCTTCAGCTCCATATCTGAATTAAATACAATTCTTCTTAAATGAAATATTAAAGATACCATCTTATAATTTTATATTGAGTCAGATGTTGTCCTGCGTAAACCTTTTCATATTAAAAACCATTAAACACCCTAAGATAGAACCATGCTAGAAGACGAATATCAGTTAGATTATTTTTTCGAGAACGGCTTTGAGAGGAAAATCTGCACCAAATGTGGTGCTGCTTTCTGGACGCGGAATGCCGACAGGACGACCTGCGGTGATGCCCCGTGCGACCCGTACTCTTTCATAGGTAATCCGGTGTTCAGGGAACAATACAACATCTCTGAAATGCGCGAGAAATATCTCTCATTCTTTGAAGCCAGGGATCATACAAGGCTGGCCAGGTATCCTGTTATAGCCAGGTGGCGGGATGATATCTATCTCACTATTGCAAGTATAGCTGATTTCCAGCCCTTTGTGACTTCCGGCCTGGTCCCTCCACCAGCCAATCCACTTACCATCAGCCAACCCTGCATCAGATTACCTGACCTTGATTCAGTGGGGCGCAGCGGCCGGCATCTCACAAATTTCGAGATGATGGCCCATCATGCTTTCAATTATCCGGATAAGGAAATATACTGGAAGAACGAGACCCTGGAATATTGTGATGAATTTTTGAACGAGCTTGGCGCTGATCCAAATGCAGTGACCTATAAAGAAGAACCCTGGGCCGGAGGGGGCAATGCCGGACCGTGTGTTGAAGTGCTGATAGGCGGGCTTGAAGTTGCCACTCTGGTGTTCATGAATCTGCAGCAAAAGAATGGCGGTGACATCATGATCAAGGGAGAGTGGTATGTCAGGATGGACAATTACATTGTGGATACCGGTTATGGTCTTGAGAGGCTCGTATGGGCCAGCAAAGGTTCACCCACAGTGTACGATGCAGTGTTGCCTGAAATTGTCAATGAACTGATGGGTCTGGCAGGTGTTGACCACAGACTTGACGACCCCGAGTATACCAGGATATTGAGTCAAAATGCAATGCTGGCCGGATTGATGGATATAACAGGTGAAGCAAACCTGATGCAACTAAGAAAACAAGTAGCAGATAATATAGGGACAACTGTTGAGAAACTGCAGACCATAATGGAACCTGTGGAGAGGGTCCATGCCATTGCAGACCACAGCAGATGTTTAGCCTTCATGTTCGGCGATGGTATTATCCCTTCAAATGTCAAAGCTGGATATCTGGCCCGGCTGGTACTTCGAAGAATGCTGCGGCTCATGGATGAGGCTGAGATCAAAGTACGCCTGTCAGAGATCGTCACCATGCAGATAAATCATATGCCAGAGTATCCTGAGTTTAAAGAGCATCTGGATACCATTGTTGAGATACTTGACAGGGAAGAGGAAAAATATGCGATCACCCTGGATAGGGGTCGCCGTCTGGTAGCCAAGACAGCCAGGCATTACATGGATAAGGGCGAGGAATTTCCATTGGATGAGATAATCCAGATGTATGATACTCACGGTATTCCGCCTGAAATAACAGCCGAAGTAGCTAAAGAAGTGGGACTGCGAATAGATATGCCTGATACATTCTATTCACTGGTTGCCGAGAGCCACAGCAAAGCTGAACAAAAAGAAGAAATTAAACTTGAGATCCCTGGGATCACTGATCTGCCCCTTACTGAAAAACTGTATTACAGTCAACCTGACAGTCTGGATTTCGAGGCAAAGGTCCTGGCAGTTATTGATGGAAGTATTGTACTTGACAGGACAATGTTCTATCCTGAAGGTGGTGGGCAGCCGGCCGACCATGGTTCCATCCAGGCTGGAAATGATACATATCATGTTATGGATGTCAGGAATGAGAAGGGTGTGATCCTGCATATGGTGTTAGAGGATGAGGTCAACCTCAGACCGGGAGATCTGGTAACAGGCAGTGTGGAAGGCAAGAGACGATTGGCCCATATGCGCCATCATACTGCCACCCATGTGGTGAACGAAGCGGCAAAGCGGGTTTTAGGCGATCATATCTGGCAGGCTGGCGCCCAGAAGAGTGAAGAGCGGGCACGGCTGGACCTCTCTCATTTCAAACGTATCAGTATTGAAGAACTAAAAGAGATCGAACGCATTTCCAACAGGACTGTCATGGCCAACATCCCTGTCGAAATATCCTGGATGGAGAGGACAGAAGCCGAACAGAAGTATGGATTCGTGCTCTACCAGGGTGGTGTTCCTCCAGGCAGGGAGATCCGTGTATTGAAAGTGGGCGTGGATGTGGAAGCTTGCGGCGGGACCCATGTGAGCAACACGGGTCTGATAGGTCCAATAAAATTGTTAAAGACCGAGCGTATTCAGGATGGTGTGGAAAGGCTTGAGTATGCAGCTGGTGAAGCTGCAGTTGAGCGGATGCAGGAACTGGATACTTTATTGAGGCAGAGTGCAGAGGAACTGAAGGTGTCCCCGGAACATCTGCCAGAGACCACAGCCAGGTTCTTTAATGAATGGAAGGAATTCAAGAAAGAGAATGCCAGGTTGAAGGAAGAACTGGCTACTGCAAGGGTATCTTCAATGATTTCAGATGCTGTTGAGGTTAATGGGATAAGGATCATTGCTAAAAAAATACCATCCGCAGATATTGAAGAACTTGTTAAAGCAGCAGGCGAGTTTACAAAACAACCGGATGTGGTGGCACTATTGGTAAGTGATCAGGGTGGTGCAAAGATTGTGGTGGCTGCTGGTGAAAAAGCGGTTCAGCTTGGAGCTAATTCCGGTGAAATGGTACGGGAGATGTCAAAGGTCGTAGGCGGCGGCGGTGGCGGCCGGGCTGATCTGGCACAGGGTGGGGGTCCTGATGTTGGGAAGATCAGTGAGGCTCTTAAGCAGGGGGTGGAAGTGCTCCGGGAAAGTCTGGTATAATAGGGTTATTCTTCCTGGGATGTAATGGAGTATCACATTTCATCTATGCAGTCAACGTCCATCGGTCTGCTGGATGTGTAATATTTGTCTGGAGTACTCATTATCAGAGGTAACCTGGGGTCCGAAGCAGGACTTATCGGTAGAGTGGTGCTTGGGGTGGGGATCGTATTTATTTCAAAGTTTTGAGTTGTATTGATTTCACATATGTTAATTGGGGATTCGATACATTTAGAATATATATATAAATATTATTGGATTTATAATACCTAATCGTAACTATTCAGCCCTACAAATCATGGCTACTGATACCGAAATGATATTTGGTAGCTTTATGTAAAGAATTTATAGCTAATGTCTTCCGATATCGATTTAGAAATTCCCAAGATATCAAAGAAGTAAAGCTTGGTGGCTATTGATAGCGTTTTATAGGCTGAATAGTTACACCTAATCATTATATATTTTAGGCCTTGGGACAATATTATTAGATTGGCCCAAATTTGCTTAAAACAACCTCATCCTCACCCAACAACTCATATTTCGCACCCCTAAACGGGATTATTTTTCTATTTTTTCCATTTCTCC
>JACUTQ010000064.1 GCA_014859725.1 Methanosarcinales archaeon
GTTTTTTCCCTGTATCAGTATGTACTTCCTCCATAGATATTACTCACATTTCGATAAATTTTAAAGAATCGGGATGCTACACTGAATATGGCCTCCTGCTTTGCATCACGTTGTGCATTGGTATCATTGGAGTGCTCCTGCAGCAAGAACACACTCATGCCGAGCCCCGTCAGTTCGTCCCTGAGCCTGGTGTTCAAATCACGTTCGCCCTCTGAAAAAAGCGACGCTGCTAGATATACATTTTTCATGGATTCTGGATGGTCGGCACAGGCAAATAAGTTTTCTAAACATGAAAATTTTCAGGGCAATATTCACGATACTGTCATTGATTTTCATGACATATCATCATGTGGAGATAAAGAAATCGCAACAGATAAGGTGCACTAAATCATGATGAAAAAATCGAGTTTTTTAACTTGGAGAATGAATAAAATGGATGAGAAAACATATTTGGAACAGCAGTGTGGATTTTGTAAAGGTACAGGGAAAAAAGAGGGAGAGGAATGCCCCGCCTGTAGTGGAAAAGCAACATTTATGGTGAAAGAACCACCCAAAGTTTGCCAGTTCTGTAAGGGAAATGGTTATACGGTCAAAGGGGTCCTCTGCCGAACTTGTAAAGGAACCGGCTGGATGGGAGTAAAGAGAAACTAGTTTTAGTGGAATAACTTATTCAGTTTTGGCATTCTGATTATTAGAAGAATGTCAAATCTGTTTTATAGTAATTTAATTTGTAACTATTCAGCCCTGCAAATCATGGCTACTGATACCGAAATGATATTTGGTAGCTTTATGTAAAGAATTTATAGCTAATGTCTTCCGATATCGATTTAGAAATTCCCAAGATATCAAAGAAGTAAAGCGTGGTGGCTATTGATAGCGTTTTATAGGCTGAATAGTTACTTTAATTTTAATACAACATTCATTTTTTTTGACAATTCATTACTTCCGAATAACTCCACTTCCGGGGTGGATGAAAATATTATTTATGCCAGTCCGGGCTTTTTAGTCACATATATACTGAATGACAGGATATTTCTACTTGAAAAACCATTTATCAAAGAACTAATCATGGAGAGGATTGTGATGGAAAAGAACATAATATATTTCAATGCGCCCGGTGAAGAGAACACCAGTGCAGTTATCGAAGCCGTCAGGACCAGGGCGCTGGAAGGGGACATCAGGGAAGTAGTAGTTGCCAGCACTTCTGGCAAGACCGGGGTGGCAATGGCATCAGCTTTAAAAGGTACAGATATCAAAACCATTGTAGTTACCCACCAGTTCGGATCCCATGAAGAAGGAAAATGGGATATGGAAAGTGAATATGTGTCACAGTTGAATGAAATGGGAATTCCCATAGTTTCGCAATCACATATGTTCTCAGGTATTGAAAAATCACTTTCAAAAGAAACTGGAGGCATTAGCAGGGTCGAGATCATTGCTGATACTCTTCGAAAGATATTTGGAAAGGGCTTCAAAGTGGCCATGGAAGTGGTCTTGATGGCCGCAGATTCGGGTGCCTTGACAATGGAAGGTGAAGTAATAGCCATTGGTGGTACTGCATACGGAGCTGATGTAGCATGTGTAATAAAACCTGCACATTCAAACAACTTCTATGGTCTTCAGGTAAGGGAGATCATAGCAATGCCGAGGGATAAATAACATTCATATTATGAAATTTATAAAAATAACCACAAACTCCTTAAATGCTGAAGAATAAAATAATATGATTCAATATTAGTATAGATTATCATAATTAACGAGGTGTTAATAAACATATGAGAAAATGGAAAACAGATTGGGGATTGCAAAGCAGGATGTTCTTTACCATGTTTTTGCTGTTTTTAGTGTATATGTTCTTCCTGGTATTTTTATCATTCCAGGGTGCGGGTATGAATGTAATGCTCATCTTCATAGGAGTATTCATGTTCCTTCAGTTTTTCATGTCAGATAAACTGGTTCTGTGGAGTATGGGAGCCAAGATAGTATCCGAAAGTGAAGAACCAAAACTTCATGAAACTATCACCCGGCTGTGCGCTATAGCTGATCTGCCAAAACCAAAAGTAGCTGTAGTCCACAGCTCAGTGCCAAATGCCTTTGCAACAGGCCGGAGCCCAAGTAAAGCCGTAGTAGCTGTTACTACTGGTATTATGCAGACTCTTAACCAGAGTGAACTGGAAGCAGTGCTTGCCCATGAACTGAGCCATGTAAAAAACAGGGATGTCATGGTAATGACCATTGCAAGCTTTCTGTCAACAGTGGCTTTTTTCCTTGTTCGGTATCTGCTGTTCTTCGGAGGGGGAAGCAGGAATAGAGAATCTGGTGGCATTATGGCAGCATGGTTTGTCTCGATCTTAGTCTGGTTAATCAGTTTAATGCTTATCAGGACACTTTCCAGATATCGTGAATTCTCAGCAGATAGAGGAGCTGCCCTTATTACGGGTACACCTTCTAATCTGGCGTCTGCTCTAATGAAGATCAGCGGCATTATGCCAAGGATACCAAAGGATGATCTGAGAAAGGTGGAAGGTATGAATGCATTCTTTATCATTCCTGCCATATCGGGTTCGTCTCTAATGAACCTGTTCTCAACCCATCCATCTGTTGAGAAACGTATTGCAGCACTGGAGAATCTGGAGAAAGAGTTGGAGCGTTAAATGGGATTTCTGGATGCTTTAATGGGAAAGAGCAAACTCCCCAAAGCCAGGGTGGACAGGCTCTTTGCCATATCTACTGCCAGTATCACCCTGGATGTTAATCTGGGACTCAAACCTTTTGGGTCTGCAGGCATTTGTTTTAAACCTATGGAATCCTCCAGATATGCGGCTGCACGTTTAGAGATAGAGGAATTGCTTAATTATAGCTGTAAGGAGACCGGTACAGATTATAAGATACAGAAGGATGAATTCAATTATCTATGGGTAGTACTGAAAGACCCTGACTTTGAAGACCTGGTCACTAATATCCATCTGGTTTCCCAGACCCTGATCGAGCATGGTTTCAGCGAACAGTTATTATGCGCCATTTACCGTTTTGAAGGTGAAAGAACAGTCTACTGGATATACAATTATAAACAGGGAGCTTACTATCCCTTCATACCCAAAGGTGACCACACTAGGGACAATAACCTGGAATTTAGGCTCAGGTCGGTAATGGACAGCGAGCTGCCTATTGAAAAAAATGTGGAAAAATGGTACCCCCTCTGGGGGATTCCCATTTAATTCGAGTTTTTAATCCTCAATAAGCCCTTCTCCACTGAATATTTCGGTGGCTTCTTCCAGTGTCATATCTTCCGGGGGTATAATGAGGTCGGATTCCGCGATCTCAGCATCGTCGAGAGGCTTGCCATTCTCTTTTACAGTGGCAATAAGTTTACGGAGTTCTGATTTGAAGCCACTCTCATTTTCTTTTCCCACGTAATCCACTATCTTGTTGTCAATTACATTCAATTCATCCAGTAAACTACTGGACACTTTATATTGTCCTTCACCCATTATCCTGACAATCATTTTTCCACTTCCTCTTTAAGGGTTGCCAGTTCAGATTCAATATTGCTTGTTGCACTGATCTTAGCAAGTTCTTTTTCGATATCATCCTCTTTTCCGGTAAAGTCTTCCAGCGTACCCTGTTCAAGAAGTTCGTCCAGTGCGGCAGAGCGTGCCTTCATATTCTCAGTTTTCTCCTCAGCTCTTTGTACTGCCAGTCCCACATCTGCCATCTCTTCGCTAATACCTGTTATCGATTCAGTGATCTTGACCTGGGCTTCTGCTGCTGAGTATTGGGCCTTGATGGTCTCCTTTTTGGTCCTGAAAGACTCGACCTTGGCAGACAGTCTTTTTTCTGTGGCCTGGAGCTTTTCCTGTTCCTTATTCAGATCTATGATCTGCTGGTCAAGGGACTGGACCTGAGACACAAGTCCGTTCTTCCTTTCCAGTGCAAGGCGTGCCAGGTCTTCCCTGCCTGCCTTCACCGCATCCCTGGCCTGGCCGTTCAGCTTGTCAATGTTCTGATTCAGTTTTGCTTTTTGCAGCTCGAGCCTTTTCTTTGAAGTAGTAACCTCTGCCACACCTCGTTTAACGTTTTGCAATAATTCTAGCTGTTTTTGGTAAGAGTAATCCAGGGTTTCCCCGGGATCTTCCATTTTACCAACTATCTTGTTCATTTTTGCTTTTAATACGGTCCCCATTCGATTCAATAAACCCATATTTTCTACTCCTTGCTTTTAATTGCTGCCATTTTAATAATTCTAATCGTTAAATTAAATTTTCCTTTAATTTGTAATTTCCGATTATTACTAATGATACTAAATCATATAAATAATTGTGATTTTACTTCACCTTTTTATGCTAAGATTAACTAATCTATATAAACTTCTCTAACAATGTGAAACAAAAAAAATATGGTGATCCAAGTTGCGTGGAAAGATATTTAGACAGGATGTGCAAATGTTTGCATTTTTCGGATTTATGCTTCTGGCATTTTTCTATTTAAGTTATACTAAAACACTTGGAAGTGAATGGCAAATCAATTCCATTGTACTTTTTTTGATCTTAGCTGGTATGCTGGTGTTATCTGCCACTGAGATACCCATATACCGCATTCGGACAAAAAAACCTGATTTTTCTGATGAAAAAAATGAACTTTTAAGCGAGTTCTATTCGGTCCCGGTGGCAGAGGAGATTGAAACTGACAGTGAACTCGTTTTTGATTCTTCCATCACCTTAAATGTAGGGGGTTTCATTCTGCCTCTGATACTGGCTGCTTATGTGGCGATAAATGAAACAATAAAATGTCCGATTTTTGCATCTCTGGAGATTCTTTTAATCATTGTTGTTGTAACTCACCTGCTAACAGAATTCAAAAGCGGGATCGGAATAGTAATCCCTGATTATATCGGTCTGGTGGCGATTCCGTTTGCTTTAATCCTGGAACCTGAAAATGCTGCATCAATTGTGCTTGTTTCAGGTGTGTTTGGCATTCTGGTAGGGATCATAACATCTCTATTTAATATAAACGAGAATACCGAAGGAAGCGCCTTTATAAATCTGGGTGGTGTGAGTAACTTCAGAGCTATATATATTACAGTGCTGATAGCATCATTGTTGACATATGCACCTGTATAAAAATTTATATCCTCACATAAAACGCAGCTTCACCTAACTCTTCTTCAATACGCATGAGCTGGTTGTATTTAGCTGTGCGCTCGCTTCTGGCCGGTGCTCCCGTCTTTATTAATTCTGCACCCAGAGCCACAGATATATCTGATATTGTATTATCTTCTGTCTCTGCAGAGCGGTGACTTACTACTACGCTATAACCGTTTCGCTGTGCAGTAGTAGCAGCATCAAATGCTTCACTAATACTACCTATCTGGTTCAATTTAAGCAGTAAGGAATTGCACGCACCCATTTCAATACCATGGTTAAGACGTTCAACGTTTGTAACAAAAAGATCATCGCCCACAATTATTGTATCTGGCAGTTCCATGGTGAGGGCAGCGAAATCATCAAATGCCTCCTCCTGGAAAGCATCTTCAATAAGTATTATCGGGTATGTATGTACCAGGTCGACATAATAATCCAACAATTCAATACTGGTTAATTCTCTTTCATCGATATGGTAAATACCATCTTCGTAGAATGAAGAAGCTGCAGCATCAATGCCTATGGTAATATCATCTTCCGTGTATCCTGCTTCTTCGATAGCTTCTAATATTGCATCTAGTGCATCACTTGTCTGGTTGACAGGAGGTGCGTACCCACCTTCATATCCCACATTGGTTGCACTACTCCCATATTTCTTATTAAGTATATCACCTAAAGCATGATAGGTCTCAGCTGCCCATCTTATTGCTTCATGAAATGTCTCTGCTCCTTTTGGCTGGATCATGAATTCCTGGATGGCAAGATCATTACCTGCATGCTGACCGCCATTAAGTACATTAAGGGTAGGTACGGGCAATGTAAATGAATTTGTGCCTCCCAGATATTGATATAATGGTATTTTTAAGGAATCTGCTGCTGCTCTGGCTGCTGCCATACTTACACCTAAGATAGCATTAGCACCCAGATTGGATTTGGAATCAGTGCCATCAATTTCGATCATGCTCAGGTCGATCTCCCGCTGGAGCCTAACATCCATGCCTATGATCTCTGGGCCAAGAATGGAGTTTACATTATGGACGGCGGTTAATACTCCCTTCCCACGATAACGCTTATCTTTATCTCTTAGTTCAAGGGCTTCGTTTGAACCTGTAGATGCACCACTGGGAACACTAGCCCTGCCAAAACCTCTTGACCGTGTATCATTGCAATGTGTTGAAACCTCCACCTCAACGGTTGGATTGCCCCTGGAATCCAGGATTTCTCTCGCATATACCTGTTCAATCTCAAAAACCAAAATATCACCAATAAATAAATGTATTAGGATATATTTAAGTTTAGACGGTTTTTTTTGGAAAAATAAAAAAGGATTGAGATGAAATTACTTTTGTAGGTAATTTCGAACTCTTTCGTATTTACAATATTTATTCAGATATTAGACTGGTCAATGCATCTTTGGCCATTTGCTTGTATACTGCTGCATCTGTATGATAATGTTCCCTGGCTTGTATAGAATTCGGATTACTGCTGTCCAGGTTCTCAACACGCTCAAGCGTCCTTTGTGCAGTCTCGGCAACCCAGCGGTTCCTTGTGGCTGCATCCACCACAGTGATATTCTCTGGTCTGACCGAGGTCAGGACTGTTCCGTCCTCTGTCTGATATGTGCTGGATTTTCCGACTATTGCCAGGTAATCTGGCGGAGTCACTTCTGCCATTACTCTTGCAGCTTCCGGTTGGTACTGTCCGGCATATATCAGATAAGCACCTGTGGGGTCTACAATTCTGCCTCGCCAGTATTCGGCATCTGTACCGATATCCTCTTTTTCTGTTAGTGTCCCTACAATGAACAACCTGTTAATTTTTGCACCTGTCGGAGTTAATAGATATTGTGGAGAGTACTGGTCATTACTGTCCTTAAACGTCAGGTTGGAATCCCTGAATTCCTGGGCAAAGACGCGATATGCCACTTCTCTGGTGTATTGTCCAGCCATGATTTAAACCTCCATGGATGATAATAATGCTTCTATCTGGCTGCGTTCAAGAGGTGGCAGAGGTGATATGGTCTCTATAAGAATATATCTGTCAAGCCTCGGACCTGTTACAGAATAATACCTACCAACCAGCTGTTCTTTCATCTTATCTACAACCACAGACTGCTCAAGGGCCTCAGTGGCCATATGAACAGCTTCTTCCAGGGTGATATTGGTAAGTCTTTCAGACACTTCCCTGTTCAATAATGTGTCCTGCACGTTGTGTCCGTTATCCAGGACTGCTTTGATCCGCAAATCATAAGTTCCTTCAACCTTACCGTGCTCCCCGCAGACGCCTTTTATCAGGGCACGGTTGCACTGTGGACAACGCTTGATCAGACCTGAACCTGCCTGGATACCCACCATGGCACCGATAAACTCGATCATTTCAGTACCGATCTCAATATCTTCTTCGATCTCCTCTATCTGGCTTGACTTATTCAGATTGATCTGAAATCGTTCCTGGTAGCTGTTTGTCACTACATTCTTGAAATTATAGCTCTTTCCTTCCTCCAGGCCTGGCAGTTCGGCACTGGCCCATTTTGTGAACTTTATTGTACCGCTTTCATCCCCGATCAAACCAACCTGGCCTATGCTTTCGTGGTTATTATCCCACAGCTGGGCTACCTTTGCTTTAATATTGATCCATTTTCCGTCAGCGTTAATGTCCTTAACTTTAACAGTGGGTGTATTTCCCTGCTGGGTATAGAAATCTCCACGGGGTATGTTATATTCTTTTAGAAAATAGTTGACTACACTTCTGCGTGCTTCTTCGGCCGGAACCTTGAACTCGTTCAAGAGTTTTTCAAGTCGGCTTTCGATCTCGCTTGTTGGTATATTGAATCCAATCTCACTGAAACGGTCTTCAATCTGCTTTGCTGTCTCTTTTATCATTTATCATTCCTCAAGCCTCCAGTTTGTTGTGTTTTGAGAGGCAATTGGAGATTCTTTGGGAGCTTAATATACTTTACTAAAGAGTGGGGTGAAAGTAATCTAAATTACAAAAATGAGATTGAAAAACATATAACTTTATATGTTCTAAACACTTTTTATTATTTACCTTTTTTAGAGTAAATGAAGATTTATTCTCAAAAAGGAGGAGAAAAATAATGGGATTAGTGGGGAAATATGTTATTATTACTTTGATTGGCGGGCGCCAACTAATGGGTAAGATTGTAGACGAAGATGCGGTGAGCATATATCTAAAAGAAGGTCCAAATCCAGCCTACTCCCATAAACCACCAGTGATAATACAAAGAGCCAGAATTGAGACCATTAATGTCAGATAAATTTTGATAATTTTATAGTATGATATAGTAATGAGCTGGCAAATCAAATTAGTATAAAGCATAAGATTAGGAGATAAATATGTCAAAAGACCTGTTAGAAAAAGGAGCCATCGTCCAGCGCGATAAAGAGACCTATGCTATAGCTCCACACATTCCTGGCGGAATAATAGATGTCAGTACACTAAGGAAGATCGCTGATGTGGCCGAGAAATACAATGCAGCAGCGGTTAAGATCACATCTGCCCAGCGAATGGCCATTGTAGGAATAAAGGAAGCTGACATTGATAATGTCTGGACTGACCTGGGAATGCCTACCGGGGCTGCTATCGGATTATGCGTACGAAGCATTAAGATATGTCCTGGTACTACCTTCTGTAAACGCGGTCAACAGGACTCAGTGGGTGTGGGATTAAAACTGGATGAAAAATATCATGGAATGGAGCTTCCGACAAAGTTAAAAATGGGAGTCTCAGGCTGCCAGAACACCTGTGCAGAATCCAGTATCAAGGACATAGGTCTGATAGGGACCTCCAAAGGATGGAGACTACTTGCGGGCGGGAGTTCTGGTATCAAACCCAGACTTGCAGATATAATTGCAGAAGAGCTTGATGATGATGTTGCACTGAAACTGGTGGAAAATATTATCAATTTCATAAAGGAAAATGGTCAGAAGAAACGTCTGGGATGGGTAATTGAAGAGATGGGGTTAGAGGAATTTAAAAAGAAAGTGCTGTAAATATGGAATTAATGCCAATAAAATCAATTGCCATATTGGCATTTGTTTTTTTCCTGATTGTTCCTGCACATGCAATTCACCTGGAAGATGGGGTAACTATTCCAGTCGTAGCAGACTATTCTACCAAAGAAGGAGAAACTGGAATTTTGCTAAATGCTACAGTGATCGTTACTGAAGGCGATGGGCGAGTATTCGTAGATACTCAACCATATACCCAGGTGGACCTGCAGGGTTCGACCAGAATTGCTGCGTTGGTGGCATCTGATATCACAGGTATAGACCCAAGTAAATATGACTTCTATTACATCATTGAGATCACGTCCCCACTTATTGGTGGTCCTTCTGCTGGTGCTGCACTTACCATAGCCACGATAGCAGAGATAGAGAACTGGCCATTAAAAGAAGGTGTGGTAATGACAGGTATGATCAATCCTGATGGTAGTATAGGGCCTGTAGGAGGCATTCCGTATAAACTCGATGCTGCTGCTGAAAATGGGGCAACATTGTTTATTGTTCCCGAAGGTCAGACCGAAATTGTAATTATTGCAACTAACTTCGAACATGAAGGGTCCGTTATAGTGAAAGAAGAAAACGCGATTATTGTGGATATTGTGAAGCGTGGTAGAAAGCAGAATGTGAAAGTAGTGGAAGCAATTAATATCGAGGATGCAGTGGAATTATTTACTGGAAAAAAGATCCACAGGGAAATACCTGCTAAAGGGGTATGGTCTGATGAATATCTGGATGTGCTTCAACCTCTAAGCAGGAATGTAATGAATGAAGCAGCTCTTCTTTATGAATCTGTGTTAAACGAAACCACAAATAGTTCAAATATATTTGAATCTCAAAAGATTCAGTTAGAAAAGGGAGAGGAACAATATAATAACCAGGAATATTATGCAGCTATTAATACAGGTCTATGGATCATTAAGAATTTGAAATATGTACAGTGGAGAGAAGAATACCAGGCATCAGAAAATAAGGACACCTACCTAAACAATCTCTTTGAAAACGTAAGCAGTGAAGTAAACTATAGTCGACAGAAGCTTGAAAAATTTAAAGAAGGTGGAGTAGTGGATGTGGACAGTATTGGTGCTGCAGAGATCAGGTTAGTTATGGCTGAACGTATATTAGGGGGTGCCGGGGAAACTGAATCTATTGACCTTTTCATTGATACTATGGCTTCAGCTTCCTCAAGGGCTGAGACAGCAACTTGGTGGATATCTTTAGCAAACTCAAAACATCACACTTCAGATGCTGTATTGAAATCCAGAGCTGGGTGGTATCTGGGTATGTCATCTTCAGTTGTTACCTATTCCCGAACCGTAATAGGTGAATCTGGTGGTTACCATGGAGTATCACTTATTTTAAATGAAGCTGAAGAGGCCCGTGAAAGGGCTCAGATCGAATTTAACAGGGGGTATTATAGTGGAGCTATATTTGATTCATTATTAGCAACCGTTCAGGCCAGCACTGCGATAAGTTTGCTGGGTTCTGCTGATATTGAAACCAAGATCTCACGCAGTGCCGATGCTGCCAGGATAGCTATTGAGGATGCCAGAAATGCTGGTATTGAACCAGTGTTAGCAGTGAGTGCCTACGAATTTGCCGATTCATTAGAATCACCCAGCCAGAAGATAATTGAATATAATTATGCCAGGGTTGTGGCAAAGTCTACTGTGCAACTGACCGAGTCTTCCAATGTGAGTGGGCCATTCTCCAATGCGACACCTATTCCATTGAAGAAACCGACCCCTATGTCCACTACCTCAGTGATTCCAGGAATGTCATTATTGATGGCGATAATTGGATTGATGATTGTTGTTATTATATTAAGACGTTAAAAAAATTCAATGGTGATCACAGATGGATATCTCTAATTTATGTTATCAATTCCAAATGTTTGTCCCTTATTTAAAGGTAATAGTGGTAGTAATAATAGCTTTCATTGTAATTAGCTTCATTAATAGGATCTTAAAAAAATCTATTGCCAAAACCGTGCTGCCAATAGATGCGCAGTTTTTTTTACGAAAAGGGATCGTTTATTTTCTCTGGTTCAGTATTTTAATGTATATTATGGCTGAACTTAAACTGCAAGAGCTTCTTGTTCCTCTTTTAGGGGCCTCGTTTTTAGTCGGTGCTGCTGTTGCCCTGGCTGTCAAGGATATACTTGCCGATGCAATGGCAGGGATCTTCCTCCTGACTGATAAGCATTTTGATATTGGGGATCAGATCGAGACAATGAATCATAAAGAAGAGATCATCTCAGTTTCGCTCAGAAAAACGCGCATAAGGACTGATGATTCAACAGTGGTTATATTGCCAAATGGAAAAATTGATTCATCAGGATGGGTCTTGACTGAAAAAAGGAAAGAGACGATAATTAATGTTTAATTTTGTTTATAAGCTGAAAGCATAGCAGGTATAGCCCCAATGGCAGTGCAGGTCTCAAGTGAAATGCTCTTACCTGTAATGTCCAGATGATACCTGGCGCGTTCAAATAAGTCCTTTGGCAGTCCCTTATGTCCCAATCCCAACAGCAGAAGGTACGACCTG
>JACUTQ010000065.1 GCA_014859725.1 Methanosarcinales archaeon
AGATTCCATAAAAATATATTTTCCCATTTACCATTTAATTTGAAGAAGATACCTTAATACCATAAATCAAAAAAAAAAACAGCTACTTTAGCTGTCCTAATACTGTATACACTTCTTCGTGAGGGTGAACTACTATGCCTTCATTGGTAATATCATATGGATGGATTTTCTTGCTGTGGTCTGAACCACGCATCTTATAGATCTCCATACTTCGAACCCTGACATTCTCCACCCTCTTATAATACAGAGCAATTGTACCTTCAGTCACGAAATTCTCGACACCAAAACGGCTGGGATGGTTATCATCAACGATCTCACAGGTCATCAGGGATGTTAGTCCCAGTATCTCTAAGGTCGCAGCCAGTTTCAAGAGTTCAATACGAATCTTGGCTGGATCCTGGAGATAAAATCCAATTGATGTTGTGGTATCCACTACAGCCCTTTTAGCACCGATCTCTTCCTGGATCATAATAATCTGATCCATCATGGAACGCATGTCAAAGGGTCTTACATCAACATACTTCTCCTGGGAGGGGATGCCTATCTTTGTGGATGCAGCATCAATTATCGCCAATTTCCCTTCATCTTCAAGAGTTTTCAGGTCCCATCCGAACTCTAATCCATTAGCCCTAATATGTTCAGGTCGTTCTTCAGTTGCTACAAATATGCCGTTTTCGCCATATTTGGTAATCCCATTATATAAGAATTGAAGAGCAAGTATTGTTTTCCCGGCGCCAGAAGTACCTGATAGCAAATAAGTGAAATCACGTTTAAGGCCACCTCCACATAGCTCATCAAAACCTTCTACCCCGGTTGGAGCTCTGTCGATAAGGTCTGTTGAATTGAATTCACTGCCTTCCATTATTATTCATCCATTTATTTTTAATATCTTAATAAAATAAAGTTTAGTAAGTTTGTATAATTATCATCATAATTAGACATATATTTACCTATCGTTTTTTAGGAGCTTTAATGCAAAATATCCAAACAGTGTAAATCATTTAATAAATTAAGATGTTATATCCCCAATGTTTATATCAGATTATATTATAATTTAGATTATATGGAAAATACAATAGCCCGGCATTCTTCTGAAACGAACTTTTCAAATTCTCAAGAATCAACTGAAGATGATGTTCAATCATTAAAAGAAAAACTAAGACAACTGGAAGAACAGAATGATCAAATCCAGAAAAGACTGCTTGATGCCGCAGTAGCCAACAGCAATTATCTCCAGACAATACAGAAACTCAAAGAGCAGAATCAACAGTTGAAAGAACCTCCGTTATTTATTGCTTCGGTAATGGAAATTGTGGACAATCTGGCTTTGCTGCGCCAGCATGGCAGCAATCAGGAGGTTATTACACATATACCGGTTGACTTGATGGGTGAGTTGGAAGCTGGAATGAGAGTTGCGGTAAATAATGCCTTTGGAATGGTGAAAGTCTTATCCAGATCTGCAGATGTAAGGGCCAGGGTAATGGAGCTCATCGAATCCCCCAATACTGATTATAATTCTATAGGCGGTCTTAATAAAGAGATCCAGGATGTTGTGGAGACAATTGAACTTCCACTTACCGATCCACAACTATTCAAAGAGGTGGGTGTGGAACCACCGAAAGGCATTCTACTCTACGGCGCACCAGGTACTGGAAAAACACTTATTGCCAAAGCGGTAGCTAGCAGGGCAAAAGCCACATTTATTAGGATGTCGGGCTCAGAACTGGTCCAGAAATATGTAGGAGAAGGTGCACGCCTGGTACGTGATGTTTTCCAGATGGCAAGAGAGAAAGCACCAAGTATTGTGTTCATTGATGAAATTGACTCGGTGGGCGGCCGGCGGACCCATGACGGAACAACCGGTTCTGCAGAAGTGAACAGGACAATGGTTCAGTTATTGGCCGAACTTGACGGGTTCGAAGACCGTGGGGATGTTAAGATCATAGCAGCTACCAACCGGATAGACCTGCTTGATCCTGCCCTTTTAAGACCAGGAAGATTTGATCGGATAATTGAGATCCCTATGCCAGATGAAAAAGGCCGTTTTGAGATTTTCAAGATCCATACCAGGAATATGGCACTGGATTCTGATGTGAATCTGGATAAAATGGTCAAGATGACAGATGGGTTAAGCGGGGCAGATATCAAAGCAATTGTGACCGAAGCTGGAATGTTTGTTATACGCAGGAAAGCCAGGACGATTAAAATGAGCGATTTTATGGATGCATATCACAAGATCATTGTAGAAGAACATGATGATGAGCCGCATGGCATGTTCGTTTAATTGAGATGGATATGTCTGATCTGGTAACTGATGATGATGGCCGTATTGCCCTGGAATTAGCACGCAAAGCTATTACAGAATATTTGAACAGCAAAAAGGTAATAGAACCTGAAGGTCTCTCTCCGGTCTTTTATGAGAACAGAGGTGTATTTGTAACTCTGAATAACAGGATCGGGTCACAAAAAGAACTGCGGGGTTGCATTGGAAGACCCTATCCGGTCATGCCCCTGGGGGATGCGATCATAATTTCTGCAATTAATGCAGCCACTGAGGATACCAGGTTCAATCCTGTAACCATTAAAGAACTTAAGGAGATCTCCATCGAGGTCACTGTACTTACCACTTCCTACCGCCTTGAAGTGGAACCTGAAAAGCTCCCGGGTGAGATTATTGTGGGGAGACACGGCCTAATAGTCCAAAAAGGGCCTTATGCAGGACTTCTGCTGCCTCAGGTTGCTGTAGAACATGGATTTGATGCAGGAAGATTTCTTGATCAAACCTGTCTGAAAGCAGGACTTTATCCTGATGCATGGCTTGAATCTGATACCGAAGTATATGCTTTTGAAGGCCAGATATTTCATGAAGAATAAAATAATTGAATTAACTCTTGAGATATAGATAATATTGTTACGGGAAGTCAGGAAATATGGAATTTTGTCCTAAATGTAAAAGTATGATGATGCCTTCGGGCAATGTAATGAAATGCAGGAAATGTGCATTTGAAAAGGAGAAAGCAGGTGCCAGTAATATACTTGCTAAACAGGAATTCAAAGAACGGGAAGTCACTGTACTTGAAGGTGATGAAGCAGCAGGTCTTCCTACCACAAATGCCCATTGTGAAGAGTGCGGCAACAAAATAGCCTATTGGTGGCTGCGTCAGCTGCGATCGGCCGATGAAAGTGAAACAAGGTTTTTCAGGTGTACCAAATGCGCTAAGACCTGGAGAGAATACGATTAAGTAGTCGTCCTGCAGACCTGTTCAAGATCCAGCAGGAATTTTTCCAGTACGACCTCATTGAGATGGGGCATAATTACCAGCCTTAATGCCTTTGGATCCCTGGTAATAGAGGTGGACCAGCCTTTAACACTCAATTCTTTCCTGACGCGTTTAACATCACCCACATCCAATACTGCAACATTCATCACAGGGTTCATTAGGGTTTCAGCTCCGAACTCACTGGCCCGTTTAACCAGGTTCTTAGTTAATTTCATACAGCTATCTACAATCTGACTGTATCCATCCCATCCTAAATACTTCATCACAGCATATGTTGCTGCTGCAGCAGCACCGGTTCGTGTTCCGCTTAATGAATACTGGGTATCCAGGGTAAGGTAAGGAGTATCAGTTTGCAGCTTATGAAGATGTGATGGGTCCCTGAACAGAAGTCCACCTGCAGGAATGGTACATAGTCCCATTTTATGGGGGTCTGCGGTTATTGATGAAACTCCCGGCAGCTTGAAATCAAAATCATATTTCTTATCAAGAAATGGTATAACAAAAGCCCCGAAGGCAGCATCCACATGCAGGAAAATGCCCCGTTCCACAGCCATATCTGATAATTCCTTGATAGGATCGATCTGGCCAAATTCAGTAGTACCAGCTATTCCAATAAGGCCTACTGTGTTATTGTCTATAAGGGAGTCAACTGCGCCCAGGTCGACTTTGAACTCCTCATCAACCCGGGCTTTTCGCACTTCGATCCTGAGAATGTCTGCAATCTTATCAAAAGAGAAATGGGCTGATTGGGGTACAATAATATTGGGCGTTGTGCTTATTCCGCTGTTTCGGGCTGCTCGAATGGCCTGGATATTGGATTCGGTACCCCCTGTTGTGATATAACCATGTACAGATGGGTCTCCCAACATTCCTCCCATCATGTTTATTACCCTATGCTCTAGGGCCTGTGTGCCTGGAAACAATCCCGCATCACCTAAATTGGCTTCCAGAAACATTGCATGGGCCTTGACAGCTATGGGATGCGGAATGGTACACATGGCACTGAGTACACGGTTATATGATACATCCTGTGCTTTGTAGTTTCCTAGTCTGTCCAGGACCTCTTCTTCGCTTAAGCCGTTATTTTTCATATTGTCATCCTGAAAAGGCCATATCAATGTTAAATTATTCTATTCTTTTTCAGGTCCGACCTTGCTGTCTCTTCTGCCTTTCGGATAATCTCCTTTACAGGGAGGCCAGTTTCCCGGGCGATTTCTTTGCAGTCATCGAATTCTGCTGAAATGTTGAGAAATTCACCTTTATTATCACAGGCTATTTTCACGTGGATAATATAGGAGTTTCCTGCTACAGTGATATTTACTTCTATTATCTTTCGCTGCACAGTGAATCTATGCATAACAGGTACCTGTCTCACTCCAAGACTTCCCGTTTCTACTATGATCCTCTTTGCCAAATGGTGCGCATGAGATGGTTTACAGATGACTTTGATCAAAGCACCGCTTCGCCCTTTTTTCATAGTTGCTGGTATTATAGAGACATCCAGCGCACCATCATCCATTAGTTCCTGAATGAGATATCCAAGCACTTCTCCTGTCACATCATCCACATTTGTCTCCAGCATCGCAATATGATCTATTACCAATGATGCGTCAAGTTCCCCCATCACAGTTCTAAGCACATTGGGAAGACCTGTTTCCTTTGACCCTGCACCATAACCTGTCTTGGAAGATATCATCTGAGGAAACATACTACTTGAATAACCATATTTATCAACAAAATGTGCCAGTATAGCAGCTCCTGTGGGTGTTAATAGTTCATGATCCACGGGACCTCCCTTCCAGATCAGTTTTGAATTATTAAGAATCTCAAGAGTTGCCGGGGCAGGGACAGGTAATTTTCCGTGAGCAGTATTTACAAATCCACCTCCCACAGATATAGGCATGCAGATTACCTTTGAATTTGTCAGCCCAAGATCGTGAAAAGCAACCACTGCACCCACAATATCTGCAATTGCATCCTGCTGTCCCATTTCATGCAGGTGCAGCTCATCCAATGTTGTGCCATGTACTGAAGCTTCAGATCGACCCACCAACTCCATAACATCTATTACATCCTCAATTATCTTTTGGGGCAAACCTTTAGATTTGACCTGACCGATTATCTCTCTGAAATTATATTGTGAAGTAGATCTCTGGACAACCTCGATCCTGGTTGCAGAGATTAGTTCTTTTTTATTTTCATATGTGTCTACATCAACATCAGCTGCCAATTCCATTGAACTAATCACAATTTTTTTATCAGCGCCCAGGTTTAACAAGCTACCAATGATCATATCACCTGAAGCCCCGGAAAAAGGGTCAAATACCAAAACTTTAGTTGTCCTGTTCATATTGTTTTACAGGTATGTTCTAATTGGAAAAATACTTATATGTATTCAATAGACAACAATATAATAATTCATTTGATAATTAATTATTTAATTTTGAAAAAATAATAAGAAGGTTTCTACTTGGACTACATTCAACTCAAAGTAACAAAAGCTTATCCAACTGATTCTGCAAAAGGGATTGCAAGGATCGATCCGAATCTGATTCAAAAGCTGCAGATCTCAGTGGGTGATATTATCCTCCTGGAAGGAAATAAGATCACTGCGGCCAAGGTATGGGAAGCAGATAGGCAAGATTGGAATAAAGACTCTATCAGAATTGACGGATTCACCCGTCAAAATGCTGGTGTAGGTTTAGGTGAGAGCATTAAAGTAACAACAGTTAAAACTCTGGGAGCTACCAAAATCGTGCTTGCACCTCCTGAAGGACAGGTCATTCAGCCTGGAGGTGAAGCAAATGATCTTGTCAAACGCCAGATAATGAAACGACCTATAGTAGAAGGAGATCTAATTCCTATTATTAGTACAACAGCAAGTCCAATTCTGGGTCATATGAACACAGGTCAAACGATACCTTTAATTGCAGTAAAAGTAGAGCCGGAAGGCGTTGTAATCATAAAAGAACAAACAGAGATTGAACTTTTAGACAAACCTGTCACAGGATATGATACACTTGCAACTACAGGTATAACCTATGAGGACCTGGGGGGTTTAGGTGACCAGATACAGCACCTTCGCGAAATGATAGAACTGCCCCTAAAACACCCTGAGATATTTGACAAGCTTGGCATTAACCCTCCGGCTGGTGTGCTGATGCACGGACCTCCCGGTACTGGTAAGACCATGATCGCCAAAGCTGTTGCAAATGAGAGTGGAGCGAGATTCTTCTCTATAGCAGGGCCGGAGATAATGAGCAAGCATTACGGAGAGAGCGAAAAAGGCTTGAGGGATATCTTTGAAGAAGCATCTAGCAATGCACCCAGTATAATATTTTTTGACGAATTGGATGCCATTGCAGGCAAAAGGGAAGAGTCTGTGGGAGAAGTTGAGCGCAGGGTAGTTGCACAGCTTTTGACCTTAATGGATGGCGTGTCTGAGAGGGGGCAAGTAGTGGTAATAGGAGCTACAAATAGGATCAATGCAATAGATGTAGCACTGCGCAGGCCAGGTAGGTTTGACAGGGAGATAGAAATAAGTGTGCCTGATAGGGATGACAGGTTGGAGATATTGCAGATCCATACCAGGAGCATGCCATTATCAAAAGATGTAAACCTTGAAGAACTGGCTGATAACACTCATGGGTTCGTGGGTGCCGACCTTGCAGCACTATGCAGGGAAGCTGCAATGAAGACTCTCAGGAGCTTTAACAAAATTTTCAATCTTGAGCAGGAGATTCCGCAGGAACAGCTCAACGAAATAGAGATCACTTCCGATGATTTTTCTCTTGCTTTAAAGGAAGTTGAACCATCGGCCATGCGTGAGGTTATGGTTGAAGTTCCAGCCGTGAGATGGAATGATGTGGGTGGCCTCGACAAATCCCGTCAGGAAATCCTGGAAGCTGTGGAATGGCCGCTTAGAAATCCTGAAAGATTCAGACAAATGGGACTCCAACCGCCTAATGGAATCTTGTTGTATGGACCGCCAGGTACTGGTAAGACTTTGATAGCAAAAGCCGTAGCTACAGAAATAAGTGCCAATTTTATCAGCATAAGGGGACCCCAACTGCTGTCAAAATGGATGGGAGAAAGTGAAAAGGCAATACGTGAAGTATTCAAGAAATCAAAACAGGTATCTCCATGCATTATTTTCTTTGATGAAATTGATGCGCTTGCACCCATAAGGGGCATGGATTCCAGCAGCAGGGCCATGGAACGTGTAGTTAACCAATTGCTGATCGAGATGGACGGTCTGGAAGTGTTAAAAGATGTGGTGGTGGTGGCAGCTACCAACCGACCTGATATGATTGATCCAGCCCTGATAAGATCCGGGCGATTCGACAGGGCGGTTTTCATCGGTCCGCCTACCAAGGATGGGCGTGAAGAGATACTCAAGATTCATACCAGGAATATACCTCTATCAGAGGATGTGGATATAATTGAGATCGCTGATCAAACAGATGGTTATGTTGGTTCTGATCTGGAGGCGATCTGCCGTGAGGCTGTTCTGTTAGCTATGAGAGAGAAATTTGATGCAAAAACTGTGGAAATGCGTCATTTCAGAAATGCTCTGAAAAAGGTCAGACCGGCCCTAAATGAGAATATCCAGGAATATTATCAGCAATTGGAAGCCCAATTCAAGGGCGGCGTTAAAACAGAACAGAAGTCTTATATAGGTTATCGGTAAAATTTGGAGAGATAACAATGACACGAATATTTGCCAGGAATCTTAAAGACAAACAGGTCATGAGTTCAGATGGAATCACGTTGGGAATTATCAACAACATCGTGATCGATGTCAAATCCGGAGCGGTAATAGACCTGGTTGTCAAGCCTGATATCGCACTCGATAAAGAAAAATATCAGATGGAAGATGAGTTTATTCTTGTACCTTTTGATGCTGTAAGAGCTATCAAAGACTATATTGTGGTTGACAAGAATCAGGCTAAGACAGATGTAAAAACGTAAGTGTAGACTTAATAAGTCCCAAAAAATTATATTTTTCTTTTATTCATTTTTCGTATATATTCCAAAGCTTCGATTGCCCCTTTTCCATATGAATCTGAAGTCACATGATCAGCCACATCTTTTAGATCAGGATGAGCATTAGCTACAGCAAATCCCAGTCCAGCAACTTTGAGCATTTCAATATCATTAGCAGAATCCCCTATTGCTGCAAAGTCTTTTGGATCGGTCTTCATTAATGCTGCCACTTGTGCAAGTCCCGTACCCTTGTTCACTTCTGTGGTCTTGATATGCACTGCAAATCCAGTATCCACTATCTCGATGTCGTGAATGCCTTCCTTCACGAGTATATCCCGGGCAGATTGAATGTCAAAATTCCGTCTCAAAGCCAACTCGGATTTTCTCAGGGACCCGTCCAGTTCTTCAAGTTCCAGGTGATGTTTCAGTAAATTGAAAGCATTCTTACACCGTTCTTTGTCGCCTTTTACGTACACGGACCCGTCATAACCCATAGATATCACACCGCCGTTCTCAGCTATCATGATATCAGAGGCTCCTATGAGTTTTGAAGCACATTTCACAAAGCACAAAATGTTACCACTGGCCAGTATCACCGGAATCTCATTGTTACGGATTGCTTCTGCAGCTCCGCATGATAATCGGCGCTTTTCGTCTGTAAGCGTCCCGTCAATATCTATTACAACGGCTTTCAATCTGTCAGTCCATCTGTGGTCACAGAAAATACTGCTTCACCTTCAGGCAGGCTTGGTGAATCTACCAGCCTAGCTATTCGCTTTTCACCTTTGGATTTGCGCAGGTATAATCGGAAGGTGGCAGTATGTCCAACAATATGTCCGCCTATGGGTCTGGTTGGATCTCCAAAGAAAGCGTCCGGTTTGGACATGACCTGGTTGGTCACAACCACTGCCGCATTGAACAGATCCCCGAACTTAAGCAGCTCGTGCATGTGTTTATTCAGTTTCTGCTGCCTATCAGCAAGGGTTCCACGGCCTACATATTCTGCTCTGAAATGAGCGGTAAGGGAATCCACGATAAGTAAGCGTACAGGTTTGCCGCTATCCTTGAATTCTTCTGCCAGCTGGGTGGCTGATTCTGCCAGCAGTATCTGGTGGTTAGAGTTATAGGCCCGGGCCACATGGATATTTTGCAGGAATTCTTCTGGGTCATATTCCTCGCCTGTACGGCTGGATACCCCTGCCAACATCTGTGTAATACGTTCTGGCCTGAAGGTATTTTCAGTATCGATCATTATAACTGAACCGTTCAGCCCCCCATGCTCTGGTGGAAGCTGGACATTTACGGCCAGTTGATGGGTTATCTGGGTCTTGCCACACCCGAATTCTCCATAGAATTCAGTAATTGACTGGGTCTCAATGCCGCCGCCCATCAGTTCATCGAACGCTTCAGTTCCTGTTGTCAGTTTACCTACCAGTTTCCTGCGTTCAAGTACCTTGTTCCCTGTCTCAAAACCGCCTACATCTGCTGCATCCCTGGCAGCATTTATGATCTTAGCAGCCGTGGATTCTCCCACTTCTGCAGTGGCGGCAAGGTCTGCAGGTGATGCTACTGCTATGGCTTCAATAGAATTGAATCCCGCTTCTTTCAATTTCTCTGCTGTGGCCGGTCCCACTCCGGGCAAGTCTTCCAGCATTGTGATTTTTTCTGTCATATGTTATATCTCCTGGTGCACAGGGTATTTTCGTCTTGGTGCACAATTATTACACAGATTTTCCCCTATTAATATTAGTCTCATGTAAGCACTGTGAAAGTAATCTTCAATCCAATAATTCCTGATATATCTGGCCTAAACGTTGTGAAGTTTTGTTGATATCATGATACTTTTCAGCAGAATTTCGGGCTTCTCTGCCCAACCGATGTCTCAACTCCTTGTCATTGGCCAGCTGTCGGATGCAACTATCAAACTCTTCTTCACTCCCGCCCATTAGGCAATCCTTACCAGGGGTCAACCATTCCCTGAACACAGGCAGGTCCCTGGTAATAATGGGACGACCGTTCGCAGCCGCTTCGATCAATGCCAGCCCCTGGGTCTCATGTCTTGAAGGGAAGAAGAAAATATTACTTGCAGAAAGGGCTGCAGGAATATCCTTAATATATCCTGTCACCAGGATGGTGTCAGGCAGGTCCTTAAGACTTATATCTCCCTGCCTGGCAAACATCTTATAAAATATATCTATACCTGTATTGTCCGTATATTCACCGCCCACCCACATGAATTTCAGTTCAGGATTCCGTTTTGAAATGTTAATAAAGTCATCGATCCCTTTACGTCTGGATATCCCTCCTACGCAGCTTACTACTAGCTCATTATCCTTTATGCCGTACTGTTCTCGAAAACTTATGCAGGATTCTTCTGAAAATGAATATTTAGCAAGATTGATACCGTAATTTAACTGTTCAATTGTATGGCCTGGAAGAAGAGTCCTGAAATAATCTTCTGCTGATCTGGACGGGCATAAAATAATGTTCGATTTACTTGCGATTTTCTTAAACCATATTCTCAGTGAATATTTTGCGCCTCTTCCTACCGAAAAACTATCTTCCGTGGCGTGGCCATGATAGATTATGGGATAATTATGGTCACCATTATTACTTAAACGATAGGCCAAACGCAGGGGCATATGAATGTGTAAAAGATCAAAACCGGCTTCCTGGTCATATACCACTGAAAAGTCCGTGCCCTCCAGTCTGGTTGCAACTTCTGGGATATATGTTTCAAGCCATCCCATATTTTTTGTGAGTCTGTTAACAGTTAGCTCGTCAATAACAAAATTAATAACAGACATTATGATCACCCATTGTTTGTTTTTAGAAATAACAATATCGCTAATAAATAAATAAATTAACCTATAAGCTCATTATAAATTTTAGACTCTGAGATGTCTTGTCTATATCGTGGTATTTCCTGGCAGATTGTAATGCATGCTTACACAGTGTGGATGCGAAACTAATATCCTGTGGCAAGGATCTGATGTATGCCTCAACTTCGTCCATATCTGTTCCCATAAGTCAATCAAAGCCGTGTTTCAGCCATTCCCTGAACAAAAGCTGGTTTTCATTATTTGATTCACCGCAAAGATCCGCAAGCGTGCCGAGCAAAACTCATATTCGCCAGCTGGTGAAAATCCAGCACGAGGAAAGGCTAGCCACCACGTCAGCCCCACACCCCCGGCATTTATCCACCCCCACACAGATACCCCTGGGAGGGGGCTGGACATCATTTCAATATTAACCACAGAGAGCACAGAGAAAAGTAAAATCGCTCTGTGCACTCTGTGTCCTCGGTGGTTTTTTTAT
>JACUTQ010000066.1 GCA_014859725.1 Methanosarcinales archaeon
CAATTTTGTTCCATTTGCATAACGCTGTACCCCCATCTCCGCCACAAACGTCTTATAATCCCACATTATCCGTTATGTCATACACACCATATGGAACGCCATTCCTGGCCAACATTCTTAAAGTCCCCATATGTATTCGTATTACTATAATCCAAATCATGAAGCAGTTGAGCAACTGTATTGAGCCTTAAGAATATGGCATTGAAATAGAATAATGGATTTTTCAACAACTTTTCACAAAATATGATTATTATTGATAGATTTAATTTCTACATTTATATAAAATTTAACTATATTTAATGATGTGTTAGGATATATTTATATATGATATCCACTAACTATTGGTTAGTAACTTGTGGATACTCACTCATGGTTACTAACCCGACATGAACAACAAATCAACAATCAGGATTAACAGGTCTATGAAATCGTCAGAATTGCTGGACATACTGGGAAATGCGAACCGTAGAAAAATCCTCCAACTACTAGCTTCCCGACCCTATTTTGTCAGCGAGTTGACAGATCGGATTGGCCTGGGGCCCAAAGCGGTCCTGGGTCATCTGGATCTGCTGGAACAAAGCGGATTGATACAGGGAAAAACCAGGGGACAGCGGCGTAAATATTATAACATCATAGAAAATTTCAAGTTAGAAGTAATTGTTTCACCGTACTCATATACTGTGGAGACCAGTACAGTCACACAGCATCATTCCACAAAACAAGGACAGGAACAGTCAAAACCCCACTCCAACGAATCAATATCAATTGCAAATCTTAAGATGCTGAACCGGCATCTATTCGAATTGGAATCAAAAAGCCGCCTGCTTTCCAAAGCACAGCTGGAGATCGAAGGTGAAATGACTGATGTCATGGCCAGATGTATTGAATGGATATATGAATTGGCCCAGAACGGTACAGAGACCGAGATCATGCTGTCAGTCTTAAAAAAACCTCAGGACAGAAGGTCTTTGTCTATGGATCTTGGACTCCCTGAGTACTATACAGAAGAACATATACAGTCTTTGCTGGACCGTAACATCCTGAATGAGAAAAAACACGACAATAAACAATTATTGTGTCTGATCTAATAATCACGTAAATATATATCAAATCACATATTAATAATAAGTAAAGAAAAATGGAGATAAAGAAATGACCACGGAATTGACACTAAGGGTCGCGGAATCCCACCATAGGGATGTAGGGCGTGACATAGCCCGAATGCAGCGTGACAAAATGGAACAGTTGGGCCTGGTGAGTGGTGATTATATTGAGATTGCAGGTAAAGATACCACTTATGCCATTGTTTGGCCTTCGTACCCTGAAGACAGAGGAAGAGGGCTTTTAAGGATCGATGGTAGTGTGCGTAATAATGCCAGGATCAGCCTGGACGACATTGTAATAATCAGAAAAGCAGAAGCAAAAGAAGCAAAACGGATTACTCTGGCCCCAACCCAGCATGTCAGACTGGTAGGTGGAGCTCAGTATATCCATAGATTGTTAGAAGGGCGACCCATTAAAAAAGGGCAGCAGATCAGGGTTGATACTGTCAGCAACCCCCTGAATTTTGTAGTAGTTACAACCCAACCCACAGGTCCGGTATTTGTGGGAAAGAACACACAGATCAATCTTAAGGATGAAGTGATCGACCAGAGTCTCATCAAGGCCGCACCCCAGACCACATATGAAGATATCGGAGGTTTGAGGCGGGAAATTGATCTGGTCAGAGAGATGATCGAACTGCCATTGAAGCATCCGGAGCTTTTCCAGAAAATAGGTATCGACCCACCAAAAGGTGTGCTGCTGCACGGTCCGCCAGGTACAGGAAAAACCCTTATTGCAAAGGCTGTGGCCAACGAGACCGATGCTAACTTCGTCTCGATCAGCGGTCCCGAAATCGTATCCAAATATTATGGTGAGAGTGAAAAACATCTAAGGGATATGTTCGATGAAGCTGAAAAGAACGCACCTACCATCATATTCATTGACGAGATCGACAGCATTGCACCAAAACGGGGCGAAGTCACTGGTGAAGTAGAGCGGCGCGTGGTGGCCCAGCTTCTCAGTCTGATGGACGGATTGAAGAGTAGAGGCGAAGTCATTGTAATTGCTGCTACAAATAGACCCAATGCCATTGATGAAGCACTGAGACGGGGAGGGCGGTTCGACCGTGAGATCGAAATAGGTATTCCCGACATGAACGGCAGACTGGAAATCCTGCAGGTTCATACCAGAGGTATGCCGCTGTCCGGGGAGTTAAAAGGTGATGGCGAAGATGATATGGGCAAACTGAAAATGATAGCTGAGCGTACCCACGGGTTCGTGGGCGCAGATCTGTCGTCCCTGTCTAAAGAAGCTGCCATGCATGCTGTCAGGAAAATATTACCCGAGATCAATATCGAAGAAGAGATCCCCACAGAAATATTAAACAAACTCCAGGTTACCACAGAAGATTTCGAGGAGGCATTGAAGAATATCGAACCCTCTGCTTTAAGGGAAGTATTCTTTGAAGTGCCCCAGGTGAAATGGGACGATATTGGTGGACTGGAAGCTATTAAAGAAGAATTGGTCGAAGCTGTGGAATGGCCGCTAAAGTATCCGGAAGCTTTTGAAGCCATTAATTCAAAACCCCCAAAAGGTTTGCTGCTGTTCGGACCCCCGGGTACAGGCAAAACCCTGCTGGCAAAAGCCATAGCCACTGAAAGTGATGCGAATTTTATTAGCATCAAGGGTCCTGAACTGATGAGCAAATATGTTGGAGAGAGTGAAAAGGCTGTGCGTGAAGTATTCAGAAAGGCAAGGCAGGCCAGCCCTGCTATTATCTTCTTTGATGAAGTGGACAGTATTGCACCACCCAGGGGAACCGGTTTCGACAACCATGTTACCGAGCGGGTGATAAGCCAGATACTCACTGAAATGGACGGTATGGAAGAGTTAAAGGACGTGCTGGTAATTGCAGCAACCAATAGGCCAGATCTGATCGAACCTGCTCTACTCAGACCTGGAAGACTTGACCGGATGGTCTATGTCACACCTCCGGATGCAGAGGCAAGAAAAGCCATATTCAAGATTCATCTTAAAAATAAACCGATTAATGAGAATGTGGACATGAATGAATTATCCAGGATGACAGACGGATATGTAGGTGCCGATATCGAGGCAATTTGCAGGGAAGCATCCATTTTGGCATTAAGGGATATGATAGAACCGGGTATGGACAGGGAAACTGTCAAAGAACAATCCAAATCCATTAATATCACTCTGGATCATTTTGACAGGGCAATGACCCGTGTCAAACCCACTTCATCTAAAAATAATATCCAGGATTATTCTAAGATCGCCCAGGAATTTGCCCAGTATGCCACCATCGGAAACAAAGATCTAAGTGAAGACAAGCTGAAGAGCTACACATAAAAAAATTCTAATAATTAACGAGGTAAGAGAAAAATGAGCTACGGAAAAAGAAAAAATCCTATGGACGAAATATTCGAAGAGATAAACGAAATCATACAGGGAATGCTCGATTCCAGAATTAAACCTGACAAAGAACCCCATGTGTGGGGATTTTCCATTACTCAGATAGGGGATCAACCACCTGAGATCCATGAATTCGGAAAAATGAACCTGAAAGACAGTAGATTCATAGAAGCTGATGTTCAGGGAGAATCTGGAACCAGAAAACCGTTAATAGATATCATGGAAGCAGAGGATACATTGCACGTGGTAGTTGAAATGCCAGGTGTTGTAAAGGAAAATATCATTCTTGATAGTAATGGTACAACCCTGGATATCAAAGCATCCAGCGAAAACAGGAAGTATTCTGAACATGTGGAACTGCCAGCCATGGTACTGCCTGATTCTGCAAAGGCTAGTTACAATAACGGAGTACTGGAAGTGGTTTTCCAGTACGATGGATTAAATAAGAAATCAATTAAGCTGGATTAATAAAAGAAACGTGTGCCGATAATAAATCGGCGCAATTTTTTTAAAAAAATTACTTCAATTATTATTAAATTATTATTTTGAGAATATATATTGTTGAGCAGGAAGGGGAGTTGGGGTTAGTGTTTAAAAAAACAATATTTCCTGCCCAACAATCTCATAATTGAGCTAATCCTATAAATGAGTTTTGTTAGTGCACTTGTTTTAATGTTCACACAGTTAAGGTGGGGGAAATTTATTCATTCTCATAAACTAATTAATTAATAAATAAAATGGTTGGAGTTCTTATAAATGTCAAAAATTGAAGTATTACTAGGTGAAAAGAGAGTTTTTTATCCACCTGAAAAGCTGGTCCAAGCGAGTAATGTGAAACAATGGATGGATGCCCATAATATCCCTGATATAGAAACCCTCCATAAACGCAGCCAGGATATTCAATGGTTCTGGGGTGAAGTAGAAAAGGACCTGGTTGAATGGTACACACCATATGATAAAGTACTGGATGACTCCAATAAACCTTTTTTTAGCTGGTTCACCAATGCCAAATATAATATTGTTCATGATGCACTTGACCGCCATATTGGTACTCCCACTGAAGATAAAATTGCCTATATCTTCGAATCAGAACAGGGCATTGTTAGTAAACTGACATACCTCGATATGTACCATGAAGTTAACCGCCTGGCTAATGCATTAAAAAGTCTTGGTGTTAGTAAAGGGGACCGGGTGGCGTTATTTATGCCAATGATACCAGCCCTTCCAATTGCCATGCTGGCCTGTGCAAAGATAGGTGCTATACATCTGGCTGTATTCTCAGGTTTTAGTGCCCATTCTCTGCAGGAAAGGATCAATGATTCAGGTGCCAAGATACTGATCACAGCTGACGGCTTCTGGCGTAAAGGTAAACAGATCGATCTGAAAGCTCTGGCAAAGGAAGCAGTCAACAAAACAGATATCAAGAACACTATAGTGTATCAATGGGCAAATAATGATTTCCCCATGGGTGAATCCGATCTCTTGTGGCATGAATTGATTAAAGATCAGCCTGATGTTTGTGAGACAGAAGTGATGGATTCGAATGACACTTTATTTATCCTTTACACCTCAGGCACCACTGGCAAGCCAAAAGGTGTGGTACATGTCCACGGGGGTTATGCTGTGGGTATTGCCATGACGTTAAAATGGGTCTTTGACATTAAACCAAATGATATCTGGTGGTGTGCCGCCGACATCGGCTGGATCACGGGCCATAGTTATATCGTATATGCACCGCTGATGTTAGGTGTTACCTCAGTACTGTATGAAGGTGCACCAGCCTATCCTAAACCAAACAGGATATGGGAGATGATCGCCAGGCATAATGTTACAGTGTTCTATACCTCTCCAACTTCTATCAGGATGCATATGCGCTTGGGTGATGAATGGACTAAAAGGGATGACCTAAGCAGCCTGCGGCTTTTAGGCAGTGTAGGTGAGCCCATTAATCCTGAAGCCTGGATGTGGTATTACACTACCATAGGTAAATCACGATGTCCGATCATGGACACCTGGTGGCAGACTGAAACGGGAAATTTCGTATTAACACCGCTGCCTCTCTCACCTTTGAAACCCGGCTCTGTAGTAGGACCTCTTCCAGGTTATGGCGCAAAGGTCAATGATGCACAAGGCCATCCTGTAGAGGAAGAAGGGGGGAACCTTGTATTAACGAACCCCTGGCCATCCATGCTGCATACCTTATACAATGAACCTGAAAGGTATGTTGAACATTACTGGAACGAAGCCGGAGAATTCTTATCAGGAGATATCGCCAGGGTGGACAGTGACGGATATTTCTGGGTACAGGGCAGAGGTGATGATGTATTGAACGTTTCCGGTCACAGGATAGGCAACTCTGAAGTGGAATCCGCACTGGTCAGCCATCCCAAGGTCAGCGAAGCCGCTGTGGTCGGGGCGCCTGATGATATCAAGGGCGAGAGTATCACCGCGTTTGTATTGCTTAAGATGGGAGTCAAAACCGAGGACAGTCTGATTAATGAGTTGAGAAATCATGTGGCTGAAGAGATCGGTAAGCTTGCCAGGCCGGATAAGATCTATTTTGTCGATGACCTTCCAAAAACTCGCAGCGGCAAGATCATGCGCAGGGTAATCCGCTCATTACTTCTGGCAAAAGCAGTCGGAGATATTTCCACACTTGCCAATCCTGAGGCTATTAAGGAAATTGAGGAAGCAATAGTGAAATAAATCTAATCTGGTACGAATTTTGTACCATAATAGATCATGCCTTTCTCGTTTTCTTCACCCAGTTTCCTAAATACTGAGTGCACCCTCATACCGATCCTCATCTCATCAGGTTTGCATATGACCTGGCCGGTAAGACTGGCACCTTCATTCAGTTTGATGATAGCCAGATTATAAGGTGTCTGCATTTCAAATCCCTTGGCTGCTGCATGGATCACAGTATAAGTGACCACTTCGCCTTTTCCTGCGAATTTGTGACTTTCGATATTTCCATCCCTACGACAATTGGGACACATCTGTCTCGGCGGGAAATAATATTCATTGCAGGTCGTACAATGAGTACCTATAAGATTATACCTGTGCGGGATCTTTCTCCAAAATCTGGATACTGTCATCTAATATCACCTATCCCTCGAAAATATATGTACAGCAGCAGTACCGCCCGACCCTCCAACATTATGGGTCATACAAATATTGGCACCGTCCACCTGACGCTTGCCTGCGGTCCCTCGTAATTGTTCTGTTATTTCTACGGCCTGTTTTATTCCCGTGGCACCTACTGGATGTCCACATGCCTTGAGGCCGCCTGATGTATTTACAGGAATCTTTCCGCCTAAATAGGTCTCTCCTTCTGCTGTGGCCCTGCCTCCATCACCCTTTTTAAAGAATCCAAGGTCCTCTATGGCACAGACCTCGGCAATAGTAAAGCAGTCATGGACCTCGACCAGGTCTATATCATCAGGTGTCATCCCTGCCATCTTGTAAGCACGCTGGCCTGCAACCACGCTGGCATCAAGGGTGGTTATGTCAGCCCGATCATGCAGGGAAATGGTTCCGCTGGCCTGGGCAGTGGCTTTTACATATATTGGTGTATCAGTATATTTTTTGGCAATATCAGCTGAAGCAACCACTACAGCAGCTGCACCGTCTGTTATAGGTGAGCAGTCGAAAATCCTTAGTGGATCTGCTACCATGACAGAGTTCAGGACAGTATCCACAGTTATCTTGTTCCTGAACTGGGCCCTGGAGTTCATGGAACCATTGAAATGATTCTTTACCGAAACCTCTGCAAGTTGTTCTGAAGTGGTGCCGTATTTGTGCATGTGAAGCCTTGCTATCATTGCATATAACCCAGGGAACGTGGCACCGTTAATGCCCTCCCATTCCCTATCTGCTGCAGCTGCCAGAGCATCAGTGGCTATATCCATGCTAACATCTGTCATCTTCTCCACGCCTGCAGCCACCACAATATCTTCATATCCTGAAGCTACAGCCAAGATTGCCTGCCGCAGAGCCAGACCGCCTGAAGCACATGCAGCTTCCACCCTGGTGGCAGGCACGTGCAGTTCACTTGCAAGTCCCACATAATCAGCTATAAGACTGCCTACATGTTCCTGTTCTATAAACCTGCCGCCGCTCATGTTCCCTACATAAATGCTGTCTATTTCTTCACCCTGTATGTGTGAATCCTCTATGGCAGCGACACCAGCTTCAACGATCAGATCTCTTAAAGAACGATCCCATAGTTCTCCGAACCTGGTATAGCTAGCTCCTATTATTGCAACATCACGCATCCTGATCACACCTTTATTTTGTTTTTATGTTTTGCATACGTAGCATAATCGATATAAATTGGATTAGCAAGCAGCTGTTTAACTGTTGGAGCTTTATTTCGTATTTCTTCGATCTTATCTGTCACTGTGATACTGAATGCATCGCTGCCGGCTCCTGACCCGAAAGCGGTCATAAATATCCGATCTCCAGCTTTTGCCTCGTCCAGGATCGCAGCCAGTCCTATCATACACGAACCAGAATAGGTATTACCTAGCATTGGGACCACCAGTCCGGTTTTGATCTGTTCTTTTGTGAAACCCAGCATTTTTGCTGCGTTTTGCGGGAACTTACCGTTGGGCTGGTGGAACACGGCATAATCATAATCGGATGGTTTTGTACCCATCTTTTCCATTAGCCCATTTGCGGCGGAAGTAACATGTTTGAAATACCCAGGTTCTCCTGTAAACCTGCCTCCGTGTTCAGGATATGGCATTCCCTCACGTCTCCAGAAATCAGGAGTATCGGTAGTAAAAGAATAAGTATCTTCGATCAAAGCTACCAGGTCACTTGTACCGATAATATAGGCTGCACCGCCTGCTGCTGCAGTATATTCCAGGGCATCTCCCGGAGCGCCCTGAGACACGTCTGCTCCTATTGCCAAACCCAGGTCTATCATGCCAGATCCTGCCATACCCATACATGTCTGGATGGCAGCAGTCCCGGCTTTACATGCAAACTCAAAATCTGCTGCTGTTAGAACAGGTTCTGCACCTATGGCTGCTGCTACTATTGTACTTGTGGGTTTAACCGCATAAGGGTGGCTTTCAGAGCCAGTATATATTGCACCAATTCTGGAAGGATCGATATTTTGTTTTTTTATTGCATTACGGGCTGCTTCAACTGCAATTGTAACAGTATCTTCATCAAGATCAGGAACTGATTTTTCTTTTACCTGAAGTCCATTTATAAAACTCTGGCCATCAGCTCCCCAGACTGCTGCGATATTTTCAAGTTTAATACGGTATCTGGGGATATATGCACCATATGATACAATTCCTACATTCATTATGATTCACCTTTTAAAGACAATATTTTTATAAAATATATTGTGGTCGCCTCTAACGTACTTGAAGAGCTCTGATCATATTTTCCATTGGCATAATAGTAGCCAGAAGACAGATATTCTCCACCTCAGCGATCTTTTTTGCCACTGGATCTATGTCTTTTTTTTCAAGCCCATGAATTACAACCACACCTGGTTTCAGATTAGTCACCCTGATGGCAACCAGTGGAGATCTACCTGTGGAGACTGAAGTGAATATCATAGCTCGCTCAGTACTCCAACCATAGAGTTTCTGGAATTCATGATACGGTAATTCAAGGATTGCTTTTAGACTGTCGATCACCGTATATCCGTAAAGCTGTTTTTCATTATCTGAACTTGGTCTATGTATTATGTCTGCATTGATCAACTTGGCAAGTTCATCAATAGACATGGGAGATGTGTACTCGTGGATATCATAAATGACATTGGAATTAAAACTCCCAGAGATCATATTTTCATAGGCACGTATCTTTTTGCTACCTCGCCGCTGATCGATATCCAATAATGCATTTACGATCTTGCTGACGATAACAGTTCCAGGAGACTTTCTGCGGCCGCTTTCATAATCACTAATCACAGAAGGAGAGACATCCAGGCAAGCAGAGAGATCGGACTGGGCAACATCAAGATTTAATCTCCACTTCTTCATAACTTCACCTGGCCGATCCGACAGGGTAATTTCTCCTGCCATCTTTTCAGCAAGGCGGTTTCTTATATCTGACTCTGAATTATCCCCTAGCATTCAGTCAGGTTATTTGATCGCACATAATATAAAATTATCTAATCCAAACGAAGACCACATCGTCATTTGACGAAAAAGGGTTTATGAATCATGAATATATATGTGTATATTAATCATATAGGGAAATATAGCTTATGATAAATGCAGAAATAAAAGCTGAACTTTTGGCCATAGGTGCTATTGATATCGACAAAGCTCTTCTTGGCCATATAACCACACCTACAGCCGGTCCCGGTGCTGGTAGAACAGCCATATTCTTCAGATGGGACAATCACAGGGTAAGACTGGCCGTGGATGATGGCTCTCCCCTAAAAGGGGTGGCCGATAACGGCGATATTGTAATTTATAAAGGTAAAAATGAACTGGTTCGAGGAAAGCTTGAAGAAGAGCTCATACATTGCCCGGGCCAGGCATATATTACTATCAGTGAACAGTGTATTTTTGACTGCAAATTTTGCCCGGTCCCAAAATTGGACGGTAAGATAAAAAGTCTGGATGAGATAATCCGGATGGTTGATGAAGCTAATGAAAGTGGGGAATTAACAGCCATCTCCCTGACTTCAGGTGTAGCAGGATCTCCGGAAGAGGAAGTTGACAGGGCAGTTGAAGCTGCTAAGGCTCTTAAAAAATACAATGTACCAATTGGAATCTCAGTATATCCCACAGCCGATTCATCCCGTCAAATAAAAGAAGCGGGGGCTGTGGAAGTGAAATATAATGTTGAAACTATGGACAGGGAATTATATAAAAAAGATTGTCCTGGCCAGAGTCTGGAATTTATTCTTGAATGCCTGAAAGATGCAGTAGATATATTTGGCAAAAACCGGGTATATTCCAATTTCATAGTGGGGTTGGGTGAAACTGATGAAACAGTGGAGGCGGGACTTAATGAACTGGCCTCAATGGGAGTAGTCCCCATAATAAGAGCAGGCGGTATGCACCCGCTCAGGATTGGTGAGATCGATGTGGAAAGACCCACGGCCCAGAGGCTGCTTAAATTGAACCGGATACTTCGCAGGATACTGGATGAACACGGACTGAGGGCAGATGTATCCAGGACAATGTGCCTGCCATGTACCGGATGTGACCTGAATCCACATCGGGACCTGTGAATCCGGTGTTTAAGGTGACACCCGGGGTCAAGCTTTCACATCAGCATATTCAATTGATCAAAGCTGAATGTAAAAAACACTCACCAAATGAAGCCTGCGGTGTGCTTGTTGGTAGAAATGAAAAGGGCTGGATAGTAGTGGAAAAAGTTGTTCCCATTAAGAATTCCAGGCCGTCTGATCGAAGTTTTGAACTTGACCCCCAGGAACATTACAGAATATGGAACCTGGCTGATAAAGAAGGGCTTGATATTGTAGGAGTATACCATACACACCCACATTCCCGGGCCAGACCTTCAACCTGGGATCAGGAGACTATGGAAAATGATCGGTCTTTATGGATCATTGCGGGGATTGACGGGATTAACGCTTATGAATGGGATAAGGGGGTAAAACAGGTGGAGATCATCGAGTTTTCTTAACAGAATGTACTGATTTCATGTTTATGCAAAAATTATTTATTCCTATCCATTTAATAGGAATTATATGAAAACTAGAGTTGCACGACGTCATCAAATTACTATTCCTGAAGATATTCGCAAAAATTTGTTGCTTTGAATCCTGCTTAAATTTAGATGCACCCGGAAACAAACTCTAATTAGAGGTTGGAGTATCTATCCGGGCACATCATGCGCCCCGATTAGTCTGAGGGGACAAATCCACAAACAAAGTATGTTCA
>JACUTQ010000067.1 GCA_014859725.1 Methanosarcinales archaeon
AGTTATTTCTATGTTCAATTTTGTTCCATTTGCTTAGGATCTTTTTCAATGAGGGATTTACGTCCCCCTCCAGAACGTCGAATATTTAATCTGGGTACATCATAACAGGCATTTTTTAATTATTTATGCGTGAAATAGGCAATCACTTCATCATCCACACTATCGATCCTTGCATATCCGTACCGTTCGAACTGTACGACCCTGTCCAGCTCATCTGCAATACCAACTTCCCCTATACCTGGCATCTCTCCATCTGGTGTCAATACTCTAACAGGAATATTATCAACAGGTGCCCAATGAATGATCCTACCTCCACCTTTTCGCATCATTTCAATATCGTATCCTGCAAATTCTGCTCTACCCTCACCAATTATCCTGATATTATACAAATCCTTCAACCTGAAAATATCACCAGGTTGTGCATCCTTTATGTCCTGGCTGCACACAAACACGCTATCCTCCACAGGTATCTCTCTTATACCTCTGTCAACACCTGGATGCCGGGGTGGTCTGGCAACAGCAGGCTCTGCAAATGATAGCTCAAGTTTTACAGGCTCCCAGACAAAGAAATACCTGTTAGCATCATCATCTATCAGTTTCCTGTTCTCAGCATACAAATTATCCAGGCTGAGGCTCACATCTGTCTCGCCCACCCCCATCTCAATAAAGAACTTGCGAAGTGCTTCAGGTCTGATACCCCGTCGGCGGAGTGCCCGAAGGGTAGGCAGCCTGGGATCGTCCCATCCGGTATATTCCCCGGCTTCAATAGCCGAACGAAGGCCGCTGGTACTGAACTTACCGAACTCATGCATCTTCACCCTGCCCCAGTGGGAAGTGTGGGGATAGGTCCAGCCAAAGTAGTCGTAGACATACTTCTGGCGCCGCTCACTGTCTATCAGGTCCTTGCCCCTAATGATATGGGTCATAGCCAGCAAATGGTCTTCCAGTGCTCCCTCAAAATCCAGCAGCGGCCAGACTACATACTTATCAGCTATCTCAGGCCTGGGATGTGGGGTCTTCACGATCCTGAATGCGCCCCAGTCCCTGATGGCAGGGTCCTTATGGGTAATATCGGTCTTGATCCTTAATACTGCGGACCGTTCTTCATATTCACCTGCCAGCATCCGCTTCCACTCCCGCATATTGACCTCGGGTCCGACATCCCTGTGGGGGCAGGCCTGCTTATTGTCCTTCAATTGCTTGAAATCTTCCTGGGAGCAGCAGCATACATATGCATGGTTGCCCGATATTAGTTGCTCGGCATATTCATAATAGACAGGCAGCCTGTCCGAGGCCATAACCACCTGGTCAGGTTCGGCACCCAGCCACCTGCAGTCTTCCAGGTACCAGTCATACGCTTCAAGCATGGGACGCTTGGTAACCGGATCAGTATCATCAAATCTGATTATGAATTTACCGTTATATTTTTTGACATACTCACTATTGACCACGATACCGCGAGCGCTGCCCAGTGTTGGAGGACCGTTGGGATTGGGTGCAAACCTCATGATCACTCCCTTCTCTGCATCAGGTAGTGCTTTTAAACCCTTATCAGGTTCTTTGCGCTGCTCCAGTTCTGCGATCAGTTCTGGTGCGATCTCTTCCAGTTCTGTTTGCCATTGTTCTGGTGTTTTGGAACATATCTCCTGCAGGATCTTGCCAAGTATGGGTGGGATTTCTTTGGCTTTCTGCCTTAACTCAGGCTGCTCACCCATGAGTTTACCCATTACTGCACCCTGTTGAGGGGGTTTACCGTATTTCACGGCATTCTGCAACGCATACTTCTTTATAAGCTTCTCAATATCCATATCCAATTAAAGACGTATTAGGATAACATAATTATTTGCAAAAAAGTCTTACATATCTCGGGCAGCCGCATCCGCAACCTCAAAACCAGCTTTTATTGAACCATTCATGCTCCTCTCCGGATAATTTGCCTGGGAGAACATCCCGGCAAGGTAAAGACCCTTGATATTTGTTTCATAGGGTAATACTTTATCAGCATAACCAATATCATAAACGGGAGCTGTCTGAGAATCCCTGGCCAATCTCCACCAGATAACCGAATTCCTGTTGAAATCCGGATACAGGCTCTCAATATCTTTTAGAAACTTTTCTATCACTTTGTCTGGACTCTCAGTAAACAATGGATCATTCGAGTTCTGGAAATAGGATGCAATATATATTAGATGCTGATCACCATAATTTTTTTTAGGCATGAAGTTGGTATGTTCTATCAAAGCACCAAAAGAAACATCTGCATTAATATTCAGCCAGTAGGTTTTATCTTTCATCAGGGGTTTTGTCATTCCAAGAATAGCACAGCACGTCCCCTGATACTGAATTGAATCAAGATCGGATTTAATAACTTTTGGGTCAATAAGTTCTTTTAATACGCCGGGAGCCACTGTGGAGATGACCTTATTGCACGAAATGGTTCCATTAATTAACTTCACTCCTGTAACCTTCCCGGATTTAATGATGATACTTTCAGCCTGGTTACCTCTAATGATGCGACCGCCTTTTTCCTGTATGGATTGTGCCAATGCCTCCACTAAAATTTGAAAACCCGGATTTAAATACCCAAGTTTTTCACCATGGGTCCCGCGGTTTGAGCGTATCTTGACCCTGCCCAACAGCCATGCAGCACTGACCCGATCAGCATTCTGGCCAAATTTGGATTGTACCAGAGGCTGGAAAAAATTGTCATAAACACCCTTCCCCCCGGTCTTTAGTATCCATTCCTTTGCCGTGATATTATCATAGGACCTGATATTCTTGATGAATTTTGTTCGCAGCACTAACAGGCTCAGCCTTATAATATCAATTATGGACAAAGGTGGGAATCTCAATATCTCAAAGGGAGTGCTCATAGGATATGCCCTTCCTTCCCAGTAATAACCTGTGGTTCCTGTTAACCATAACACATGTTCTGCAAGATCCAGTTCCTCAATCAGGTCAAGCAGTTCAGTATCGCTTGCAAAAAAATGATGGTAGAATTTTTCAATAAAATAATCCTCAATATGGTAACTCTTAAGCATCCCTCCCAGCAACTTGTCCTGCTCAATTAAGGTGACCTGATGATCCTCGGCAAGACGATAAGCTGCAGTAAGTCCTGCCAGCCCGCCTCCGATAATCACTATTTCACTCATATTGCATCTTCCAGTATTATCGATAATAAAGTACTACACCATACTCACTCTGTTCCCTATCCATCCAGCGGTACATCACATACCAATAATTGATATCACTGGGTTTAAAATGATACCATGCCATCTTGGCGCTGTCCAGCCTCTGGTAGTCATCCCCTAATATTTCATCCACGTAATCAGCATCAAGATCATGAACGATGATGAGATATGCATCCAGAGGGGGATTTTCATCAAGATTGACTTTCCATTTGATATTTGTGTAATGCCTGAGATGCCAGAGCAATTGTGTTTCCATCTCTTCATCAGCAACCTGTATCTTGGTCCTATAACCTTGATGGTCCATAGCTACCTGATTTAAGGTGTCCATAAATTCATTAAATTCCTTAGGAGCCTGGCTGGCCTGTATCAGAGGTTCGGCCGGATTGGCATAATTTCTGTAATTCAGATTATAGCTGGTATAAATGAAGAATGACGAGCTTACGACCAATATGACAATAAAGATGGCTTCAGCCCATCTTGGCCTTTGCTTCAAATTGGGCAGTGATTCTCCTAAATAGGCGCTGGCTATAAGTATGGCAGGAAGCAGGGGGTGAAGTATAAGCCATGGCACTTTTTCCCCGAGATAACTGTAAAAAGCAAGATTGGCTGCAAACCAATAGACCATAAAGGCCATCATTGGGTTTTCCCTACTTTTAACAAACCCCACTATATAATCAATACTTCCTGTAAAAGCGAACAGGATTATGGGAAGTTCATATAAGAAAAGCAGGGGAAAATAATAATACGGTGGGCCGTCAAGACGCTCAATTTCGTGCATCTTGAACCAGTGGGAAAATGCGTTGTAAGTAGCTGTTTTGGCTGCTGGAAGATCACTGAAAAAATTTGAATAAAATGTTACATAGATTATTAAGAAAACAATTACTAAAATGCCAATGTCCAATACTATCCTGAATATGTTCTGTTCAATAAATACTGTGGACATATGTATAAAATTGCGGTTTCGTAGTTTTTTTCCGATATTGTACAGGATAAACAGTACTACCGGGAAGACAAACATTGCTATGATGACATATGCATTCTCTTTGGCTGTGACCGAAAAACCCAAACTCGCCGCTCCCAGTGCCAGAAACAGTAACCTTCCAGGTTTATTTCCTTTTTCCAGGTATTTTGCAGCGCAAATTATCGTGGTCAGTGTAAAAAAAGTGATGAAAATATCATTTCTGAAAAACCGGGAATAGTACAGGAAGGAAGGAGATACGGCAAAGAATGCTGCTGCGATAAGCCATCCCGGACTGCCCAGATAACGTCTTAAAGCAAAGGTCAATAATACCATCCCCACACCGGTAAGAGCAGGTACTAACCGGGCTGAGAATATGGAATCTCCAATCAGGTTAAATATCCCAAAAGTCAGGAAATACAGGAACGGACCGTGAAACACCGGGTTGTATTCATAATTGCCGTTTGTGAATAATTTGTAGGTGAAGGAGCCCACTGCAGCTTCATCATGGTGGAACGGCCGAACATCAAGCTGGTACAGGCGCAGGGCTGTGGCCGCCATTACAATAATAAAAAAGATAACAAAGTCAGGCTCCTTATAAAATGGTCTTTTGGTGGTTATTGTTTCTGCCCCTGTCATGTTGTCCATGACTTCTATAGGATTATATTTAAGCATATTCATGACAATCTTTATCAAACATTGTGTTTATCCGAACATAACTATGACAATAAAAAATCATATCTTACCAATCCTGATAATAGCCGTACTGTTTGCAGCAATATTCTCAGTAACCGGATGCATTGACAGCGAAACGACTCCAGACGGTAAAGAGAACGCCCACGATACAACCACTACCCAAACCACCGGATCTGACGAGGAAGCAGTACTCAAGATATTCCACGCCGGCAGTCTTAGCGTACCCATGGCAGAACTGGAGGTGAAGTTCGAAACGCTTCATCCAAATGTGGATGTGCAGCGCGAACCAGCAGGCAGCAGTGCATCTATAAAAAAGATAACAGAGCTCGACAAACAGTCAGATATTCTTGCATCAGCCGATTATACCCTCATTCCGACAATGATGATGCCGGAATATACTAACTGGTACCTTGTGTTTGCGAAGAACCAGATAGTCATAGCCTATACCGATGACAGCAAATACAGTAGCGAGGTCAATTCGGATAACTGGTACGAGATACTTCGCAGACCTGATGTGACATTTGGTTTCTCAAATCCTAACGATGACCCCTGCGGTTACCGCTCAGTAATGGTAACGCAGCTATCCGAAGCCCACTATGCTGATGAGAGTATATTTGACGACCTTATGGGAGACAATACCGCAATAGCGATGACATTCGACAATGGAACATATACAGCAGTAATGCCGGACTCTGAATATATTGAGCCTAACACAAAAAAGATAATGATGAGAAGCATGGAAGTTGAACTTTCATCTGCACTTGAGACTGGCGAGATCGATTATTTCTATATTTACAGAAGTGTTGCAGTACAGCACGGATTCAAATTTGTGGAACTCCCGCCGCAGATAGACCTGAGTTCAGTTGAATATGCTGATGAATATAAAACAGTCAGGGTCAGGACCGCAAACGGTAATATAGCTGTCGGCACGCCAATTGTTTACGGGATTACCATTCCGGATAATGCAATGCAGCCAGAGCTTGGAGTTGAGTTCATAAAACTGCTGCTAAGCACTGACGGGCAGAATGTATTCATAGACAACGGACAGCCCCCTATCGTACCGGCTGTAACAAATGATGCAGAAAAAGTACCTGCCGAACTGAGAGCATTACTATAAAGAATTTGATAATACCATCTGAATGTTAAGGAAAAAGCAGACCGGACACATGCTTACAAGCCGAAAAGCACCTGAGCCACTTATACTTGTATTTATTTTCCTGGCTCTGGTGCTACTGTTATTTGTTGTTATAACGCTTGCCAACATGGTGATAGAGCAAGTAGTCACCGACCTGCCTGCACTTATCAATGCGGCTTGCGAAAAGTCTGTTATAAAGTCCATATCACTATCCATGTATGCCGGGCTCGTTGCAACGCTGATAGCCCTGGTACTCGGGATACCTGCGGCATATATCCTTGCACGTAAGGATTTTTTTGGAAAAGGTTTTGTTGAAAGCGTACTGGATATACCAGTTGTCGTCCCGCATACGGTGGCTGGTATAGCACTTCTCACCATCTTTGGCGCAAACGGCTTACTTGGCGCTCCGCTTGAGTCGTATATCAGGTTCAGGGATGCATTTGCCGGTATCGTCATTGCCATGCTCTTTGTATCTGCGCCCTTCCTGACCAACTCTGTGCGAGAGGGGTTCCAGAATATAGATCCCAGACTTGAGAACACAGCCCGTTCCCTTGGTGCTCCCATGTGGAAAGCGTTATTATTTGTCACAATGCCGCTTGCTGCACGCCACATCCTGACAGGTTCGATCATGTGCTGGGCGCGGGCGATAAGTGAGTTTGGTGCTGTAGTGATAATAGCATATTATCCAATGATAGGCCCGACACTTGTGTATGACAGGTACCTGTCGTATGGCCTGTCAGCATCAAGACCGATTGCGGTTCTGTTGATACTGGTTACTCTTACAATATTCATAGCGGTAAGGCTTCTATCCGCGGGCTGGCGTCTGTATGATAAGGATTAAGGGTCTGCACCGGGACTGGAAAGAATTTGCGCTTAAGGGAATAGACCTTGAAGTGCAGGATGGTGAATATTTTGTAATACTCGGTCCCACAGGTGCCGGAAAAACGCTCCTGCTGGAACTTATCGCAGGGTTTCATGCACCGGATGGGGGTGAGATATTTATTAATGAGAAAAACGTCACAGGACTACCACCCGAGAAGCGCAATATTGGTTTTGTATACCAGGACTATTCCCTTTTTCCGCACATGAATATCCGGAAGAATATCGAGTTCGGACTGCGCATGAGGGGTATCAGGAACCTCAGCAAGGTGGAGAATATGGCCGGGAACCTGAACATCTCACACCTTCTGCATAGATATCCCCTGACACTTTCAGGGGGTGAACAGCAGCGGGTTGCACTTGCGCGCGTGCTTCTCATTGAGCCGGATGTGCTGCTGCTGGATGAGCCACTGAGTGCCCTTGATCCTGAAACCCAGGATACGACCAGGCGATTGCTGAAAAATATACACAATTTGTCTGATCTGATGATAATCCATGTGACCCATAACCAGACCGAAGCACAGATCTTAGCAGATCGCATCGGAGTTATGATGGAAGGCAAAATCGTACAGGTTGCAGCAGCAAATGAGGTGTTTGACAGACCGCTTAATGACCGGGTCGCGCATTTTATGGGAGTTGAAAATGTGCTGAAAGGAACAGTCACTTCTAACAGTGAAGGACTTTCCCGTATTGCCCTGGACAGTTGTGAGATAGAGGCGGTGTCCTGGTTTGCGGTTGGAGATAAAGTACATGCGTGCCTGCGACCTGAGAATGTGACAATCAGTCTAGTGCCTGTTAAAAGTAGTGCCAGAAATGCGTTTGAAGGGGATGTGATCGAAATTGAGCATCTGGGTGCGCTTTTGAGGGTAAAGGTGGATTGCGGTTTTGTGGTAAATTCGTTCATAACAAAACAATCGGCACTGGAGTTGGGACTTGAGCTGGGTAGGCATGTGACTGTATCATTTAAAGCCACTGCCATTCATGTAGTTTAAGATGAGATTAATGGTGTGAGGAACAATGATACCCAGGACAAAGTTATGGCTGACCGAAGATGGGAAAACGTTGATTGGCGAAGGAAAGGCTGCACTTTTATACGCCATCGATGAAGAAGGTTCGTTGAACAAAGCATGTGAGAAGGTCAATATCTCATATAAACATGCATGGCTTATGTTGAAGAATATTGAGAAAAATTCCGGGAAGGAGATTGTTACAAGTATTCGCGGTGGAAAGGACCAGGGTACATTTTTGACTGATTATGCAAGGGAGATGCTTAATGAGTACGAATCGCAGAAGAACATTATCAGTGAAACGTTAGACGATGAGACGTTCTGGGAAGGGGTGGGACTGAAGATCACGGCTCGTAACAAGATGCCCGGAGAGGTTATCGATGTTGAGGAAGGGGATGTGATCTCTAAGGTCAAGATATTGATCGAGCCGGTTGTGGTAACTTCATTGATAACAAAGGAAGCCGTGGATAGGCTGGATATTAAAAAAGGTGATGAGGTCTATGCGGTCGTCAAATCTACGGAAGTGATGATCGGGAAAAAGTGAAAGTGTTCATGACGTTGTAAGAACATTAGAAATAAAATGATATAAAAGAACTCTAAATCAAAATTATACTGGGTAGTAATATGTCCAATGATATTATCACTAAAGTAAAAGCAGCCAGAAGCGCTTCAATCCCCCTTGCCAGCGTATCAGGTGCCACGAAGAACAGAGCCCTGACCGCAATGGTATCAGCATTAGATTCAAACAGGGATAAAATAATCTTGGCCAACAAAAAAGACCTTGAAGCAGCTAAGAAACTCGAGGAAGCGCGTAAGCTCTCAAATGCGCTTGTAAAGAGGCTGAAAGTAGATGATATCAAGATAGATGAGATGATAGCAGGCATAAAAGACGTCATCAAATTCGAAGACCCCGTGGGTAAAACTCTATCAGCCCTTGAACTGGATAGCGGTCTTGAACTTTATCAGATTAGCTGCCCAATTGGTTTGATTGGTGTTATTTTCGAATCCCGCCCCGATGTCGTCCCTCAGATCATGTCGCTCTGCCTCAAGAGCGGTAATGCCACCATCTTCAAAGGAGGAAGTGAAGCAGCGCACTCGAACAGGACTATCTTTGATGTGCTTGTCGATGCAACTGAAAGCATAGAAGGTATGCCGCAGGGTACATGTGTGCTAATGGAGACAAGGGAAGAGGTCAACGAGATCCTGAAGCTTGATGACTATATAAGCCTCCTCATCCCCAGAGGTTCCAATGAGTTCGTGAAATACATACAGGACAATACACGGATTCCAGTGCTTGGACATTCTGCAGGGATCTGCCATGTCTATGTGGATAACGAAGCTGACCTGAAGAAGGCACTCGATATATGCTATGATGCGAAAGTACAATATGCGGCGGTATGCAATGCCATGGAAACCATGCTCGTGCATAAGGATATTGCAGATGAATTCCTGCCAGAGATAGGGAAGAAATTCAATGATGCAGGCGTAGAGCTTCAATGCGATGAGCACTCATTTGAACTCTTATCGAATATGGGATTCTTAAAAGCTGTACTCCGTGCAACTGATGAGGACTGGAGAACAGAATATAATGACTTTATACTCTCCATAAAGATCGTGGATTCACTGGACGAGGGTATCGACCATATAAACAAATACGGCTCCCATCATACCGATGCCATTGTGACCGAGAGTAGAACAAATGCTGTCAGGTTTATTGATCTTGTGGATTCCTCAAGCGTAATGTGGAATGCCTCCACACGGTTTTCAGACGGCTTCAGGTATGGAAAAGGTGCTGAGGTGGGCATCAGCACCAACAAGATCCATGCCCGCGGTCCAGTCGGGATGGAAGGGCTTCTCATCTACAAGTACGTGCTTCTTGGAAATGGGAATAAAGTGGAGGATTATGTAGGAAAGAACGCACGGAAATATACCCACAGAAAGCTAAATGTAAATCTTAAAGATAAATTGGACTAGGAATTGGATGGATTCTATTCACACTATTAACAGAAAAGAGGTATTCAAGGACATCAAAAACATCGTTCTGAAAATAGGTACTTCGTCCTTGTCCAATGCAGACGGAAGTTTCAACCGCAGATTTACACACGAAATAGCAAATCAGGTAGCTCGACTCAGGAAATATGGAAAAACGGTAATCATCGTAAGCTCGGGAGCTATCGGGATAGGATGCGAGGAGTTGAAAATGGCTTCGTGCCCACGGGAAATCCCGTTGCGACAGGCTGCTGCAGCATTAGGCCAGAACATCCTGATGCAGGAGTGGATGGCGGCGTTCAATAAGCACGATATCAAAGTCGCCCAGATACTATTGACCTATGAAGCATTTTCCAACAGGATGACGTATCTTAATCTCAGGAACAGTATCTCAACACTTATGGAGGCAGGGGTGATCCCTGTAATCAATGAAAATGATCCCATTTGCGTACATGAGATAGAGGCGACCTTCGGAGACAATGACAAGCTCTCTGCAATGGTGGCAAGCAAGGTTGATGCTGAACTTCTGATTATGTTATCGGATATCGATGGGTTATGCAACAAAAATCCCAAGAAAAATGAAGATGCACAGCTCATAAGTACCATAAAAAAGATCACGCCTGAAATTGAAAGTTATGGTGGAAGTCCTACGAGCATGAAAGGCGTGGGTGGGATGAGAACAAAGATAGAAGCAGCAAAGATAACATCGATTGCAGGATGCCACATGGTGATTGCCAACAGTGCAATTGATAATGTGGTAATAAGAGTCATGGAAGGGGAGAACATCGGTACCCTGTTCCTTGCACTGAACGGAAAATTCAAGAACAGGAAGCGCTGGATAATACTTTCCAAGGCTTCGGGAAAGCTCATTGTGGATAAAGGCGCAGAAGAAGCTTTACAGAAGAGAAGAGGGCTTTTACCTTCCGGGATTATCGAGGTTGTCGGGATGTTTGACAGGGGAGATATCATCGAGATAGAAAGTGAAGGTAAGGTTTTTGCAAAGGGTATCACAGATTATACTTCCCGGGAGTTAATTAAGATCAAAGGGAAGCGTTTTGATATGATTGAAGGGATACTAGGATACAAGAATTACGATGAAGTTATAAGAAAGACGAATATGGGATTATTTTAATTATCTCATCTATTTGGAGTGTTTATTGAGAAGTTTATACTAGATAGAAGATACCTTACTCCATTGTCAAATGAAGGATATTGTATGGAATCAAGCTTATTTTTAATTCTGTTATGCAAATAAGGCACTATGAACGTTTTTTACCTATTTCATTGAGTGTTCTCTTTGCCTGAAATTCAAATTCAAAATGGTGTGTCTTGATATGCACATTTTTCTTCCCTTTCTTGAATTCACGTATTGTGCACAACTGAATTTGTCCTATTTTTATTAAAAAATATTACGAATTAGTTGAAAATGGATACTGTGCCTGAGTAAAAACGGGAGACTTTTTATTATTTTCTGATAATGGCCAATATAGGTCAATTTAATTAGAT
>JACUTQ010000068.1 GCA_014859725.1 Methanosarcinales archaeon
TCTGCAATTCAGGATATGACTTTCTTGTCACAGCGTGCGCATCCGCGTCATCCGTACGATCCGTGTTCCATCACAATAATACTCTTAACCCATGACAAGACAATGTTTCTTAAATTCCTGCCACATCAAATGAAATAAAAAATAAGAAACCCTTAAGTCGATTTCAACTCAACTGATGGTTTAATGAAATTCCAGATACTGGATGCTGATTATACCTATGATGATGTGGGCAGTCCTGTCATCAGATTATACGGCAGAAATGAAGCCGGACAGAGTGTATGCTGTTTCGTGCCCGGCTTTAAACCTTATTTTTACTTAAAACCCGACAATCCCCAACATGCTGATAGGCTGGCACAGGAACTCAAAGAAAAATTCAGGGAATATGTTATTGATGTTCAACTCACCCAGCGGTTTGAACCGGTAGGTTATTTTAAGGAACCTATCACCATGCTCAAGATCGTCCTGAACGACCCGAAAGGCGTTCCTGAGATCAGGGATGATGTACTGAAAAACGCTGGTGTATCTGATATCTATGAAACAGATATCTTATTCAGAAATAGGTTCATGATCGATTCCGGGATCGGAGGGATGTCCTGGGTTGAGACCGGTTCCGAACCAATGGATGGAAAAAAATCAAATGGAATAAACCTGTATGAAGTGGAAGCCCAGATCAAAACAGTATCCCAGGCAGTGAAACATGTAGATATAATTACCAATTCAACTCTCAGGTACCTGGCTTTTGATATCGAGTGCCTGCCCATTGACGGAGGGATGCCTGTACCTGATAAGTCCCCAATTATCATGATAAGCCTTGCCTTTGAGCCACACTTTAACGGGAGCCGGACCATGGTGCTGGTTGGTAAGGATGCAGAAGGATTGGACAGTGATACAGAAACTTTCCCTGATGAAGTCCGAATGCTTGAAAGGTACTTTGATATTATCAAGGAATATGATCCTGATATTTTTGTGGGATATAACTCAAATGGTTTTGATATTCCCTATATCGTGGATAGGGTAAAGAAGCTGGAAGAAGCAAATATCAAGGTCAGATCCAGGATGGGACGGGATGGCAGGTCTGTTTATTACCGCAAGATAGGCAACATGACAAATATTTCTGTAAATGGCAGGGTGACGGTTGATGTATTACCCATAATCAGGCGTGATTTCAGCCTGAAACAATATACTCTCAAGAATTCTTCCATGGAGCTATTGGGCAGGAAAAAACTGGATGTCAATCCCCTGGACATGGAGGAGTACTGGAATGATGCGGGTGAGAAATTCAGGTTATTTATTGATTATGCCAGACGGGATTCTGAACTGGCCATGGACCTGCTGCAACGACTCAGTTTGCTGGATAAATTCATGGCTCTTTCCAGGGTCAGCGGCACCCTGATCCAGGAGATCTTAGATGGCGGCCAGACAAATATGGTGGAGAACATCCTGCTAAAAGAATACCGGGCCCACAACAGAGTAATGGCCCGCAAACCTGGTAGCGATAATTCACACCACCGCCGTGTCAGGGGAGAGGAATTGAAAGGCGGGGAAGTGCTGGAACCAAAAAAAGGTCTGATCGAGGATGTGGTCATCCTGGATTACAAGTCCCTGTACCCTACTATCATGATGGCCCACAACCTGTGCTATACTACCGAGATCATAGGTGATGAACCTGAGGGGGCTGTGGAGGTCACTCCATCCGGGGGGAGGTTCGTGTCATCCGGGGTACAGTGGGGTATTGTGCCTGTCATACTGGAAAATCTGTTAAACAGCAGGGTTGAGACAAAGCAGAAAATGAAAGGTGCTTCAAAGGAAGAAGCAAGGGTACTTGATGCGACCCAACTGGCCTTGAAGATATTATTGAACAGTTATTATGGATATTCGGGTTATGCAAGGGCACGACTGTACAGTCTCAACATGGCAAGCTCGGTCACAGGCTACGGCCGTGAGAATATCCTGAATACCAAACGACTTGTAGAAGAGCAGATCAAAAGTCTATTCATTCATGATGGGACTGTATATGAAAATGGGGAGATATCTGATAAGGATCTGGATAAAGCACAGAAGATAGACATGTCAGTAGTGTATGGGGATACGGACAGTGTGTTTGTCAAACTTATACCTGAAGGTATTTCACTGGATGATGCGGGTGCTGTGGGTGAAAAAATATCAGGCATTATTTCAAAAGAACTGCCTGATCCCATGGAGCTGGAGTTTGAGAGTTTTGCCAGGCGGTCTATATTCCTGGCAAAGAAGCGCTATGCTGTCTGGGTCTTTGAACCGGGAGGACAGGGCTGGACTGACAGTATAAAGGTAAAAGGTATGGAGACAGTCAGGCGGGACTGGTGCGAACTTACCAGTAAGACCCTGGGCAAAGTGCTGGAACTGGTGCTAAAGGAAGGCCTGGTGGATGATGCTATACAGTATGTGAGGGAAGTGGTGAACAGTGTCAGGAACATCGACCTGAAAGCCGATCTGTCTGTCATAGACGACCTGATGCTGACCCGCAAGTACACCAAAAAGACCGAAAGTTACCAGAACAAACAGCCTCATGTTATGGTGATTGAGAAAATGAGGCAACGCACCGGATTCGTACCCTCTATCGGAGACAGGATTCCGTTTGTTATTACTGCAGGGTCTGGTATTTTGGCTGACAGGGCAGATGACCCGGAATATGTTATAGAAAATAATATTCCCCTTGATGTGGAATATTATATCAAGAAACAGATACTTCCACCAGTTGAGCGTATTTTCAGGGAACTGGGTGTGGAAGTGGCATTTTTAGATTATGATGCAAAACAAAAAGGACTTACTGATTTCGGCGGCGGTATAGAAACCCCACATACCGCCAATTATGAGAAAAAGGCACGAAAAACAGAGAAAAAAGCACAGAGCCGACTATTAGACTTTTAATTTAAGGAAGTGAACCACATATGAAAGTCCATCTGATCAATAGTTCACCATATGAGGCAAATGCCTTTTTGGTGGATGCACCAAAACCGGTCCTGATAGATGTGGGCATGAATGCCAGTTATGTCATTGACAGGATCTCGGACATTATAGAACCCACCGATATTGAAACTATAGTCCTTACCCACGCCCATTATGACCACTGGGGCGGGGTGGAAGAAGTAAAGCAGGTGACAGGAGCAAATATTGCAATCCATACAGCAGATGCTGTGCTGCTGCAGGATGATGTGTCAAATGTTGCTTCCATGTTCGGTGAAAGAGCAGTATTAAAAGCTGACACACTACTGAACCAGGACGATTATATTGAGATTGGAGATAGCGATGGTTTAGAAGTAATACACACACCTGGCCACTCCCCGGGCAGCATATGCCTATACCATGCAGAATCTAAATCACTGTTCTCAGGCGATACTGTATTCCCTGGTGGTAGTTTCGGGCGTGTCGACCTGACCGGGGGCAGCATGATACAGCTTATTGAATCACTGAAGTACCTTACAGGGCTTGAAGTGGGGACAATGTATCCGGGGCACGGTAATGTGACTTCAGAGAATGTGGATGGACAGATCAAGCTGTCCCTGCATCTGGCTGGCACGTACCTTTGATATGGCATCCAAATGATTATCTTTTTTGGAAATCAATCGGTATTATATGGAGTACGATATCAAGGTGCATACGTGGTGGGAGAGCAGGATCAGGAAGATAAGCATAACTTCTGGTGAGAATAAATTAAAGATCTGGTTCGCCCATTTCGGGGAGCTGGACCTTGAGGACAAGAAGACCCAGAATATCTTTGCAGGGATCATGCAGGGGATTTTCGGGGAGCCTGTGGAAATCCCTGCTGTGAACCTGGATATTGTGAATATCAAGGGTGAGAAGAAGTATTCAAAGAAGGTGCACAGTAAGGAGGAATTCCTTGAGAGTTTCAAGAAAGCATTTGGAGATAAGTGAGTATGGATTGTAACACAACTGAAAAGAAATTCGATATGAATGAGTACATCTCCCAGGCCGAACGGGAGCATATGCTGTTCAAACTGCACAGGTATCTTGCCTGGGTTGGAGAATCCATTCCTGAAATGATCACAATCGATGGCCAGGATACTCAACTGCATGATCTTGTATGGAAACTGATCCAGAAAAAAAGATTGACAGAATCAGAAAGAAAGTGTGTGAAATGGTTGATCCGCAAGCTGGAGACCATAGAACAGATTGATGAAGAAAGTATCGAAAAGGCACGTCTGACCAGAGCCAGGGCAGAACATATACAGGATGAGGCTGCAGGTTTGTTGAGGGCTATTATGGATCTGAAGGATCTGGAGGAAGGCAGGATTCAGCAGGCTGATTTTGAGAAACTGAATATTACTGATAAGGTGGAGGATGCCAGGCGGTGGGTGAAGTATATGAAGAAGATGCGGGAGTGATTATCAGATAAGTGACAAACTCAAAGTTAAAAAGCCCTCAAGATATACCATATATCCGGGCATTTTCATGTTGCTGACTACCATTTGCAGCACTGATGACCCTGGCTTTAAACATTATTCCTGCCGGGAATTACCTACTCGGTGGTACTGTAATAATATTACTTGTGCAGTCGCACTTACAAGAAGACTCAACTTAACACCCGCAGCAATTTTTCTCGTTCTCGCTGCTGGCAATTTATTTGCTAATTTTTCATGAAGTTGGATGATTGTGCTGTCCTGTCTTAAAAGGTCTTAAAAGCCGACCAGTTTATCTTTCAATATCCGATTTGGATTTTGTGCGATGTTTTCCAATCCATGAATAACACAAGTATAGAGAAAATTTACAAGCTCCGGTGTGAAACGATCGTAGAAATTGCTTCGATTGATATGTAATTCACCTTTTTCTTTACATCCAAATTAGTATTTTTATGTGATTTAAATGGCAGAGCTATAAATACTTCGATTTGTAACGGTTGAGGTAGAAACATTGGGTGAAATTAATAAAGGTTAAAGGTTAATTACTGTTCCGACAACATCAATATTAAGTATGGAATGGAGAATAATGGAAATGAAGGAGACAAAATCAATTTGTCCTGAGTGCTATGAATTAATTGATGCGGTTATTTATGACGAAAACGGCACCATCTACATTGAAAAAAGCTGTGATTATCATGGTACATTCAAAGACATCTATTGGGGAGATGCTTTTCAGTATCAGCGTTTTGGCAAATACCTGCAAGATGGTACAGGTGTATTAAACAATATAACCTCCTCCAACGGTGGCTGTCCTCATAACTGCGGTATCTGTGAAGTCCACAAAACATCTACAATTCTGGCAAATATCGATATAACTAACCGTTGCAATATGCACTGTCCCGTTTGTTTTGCAAATGCTGCTTTCTCAGGTTATATATATGAACCAACGGTGGAGCAGATCAAAGAAATGATGATAATGCTTTACAATCAAGAACCGGTGAAATGCACATCTATCCAGTTCTCAGGTGGTGAACCAACCCTGCGGCCGGAATTGTTTGATCTCATTAAGATGGCAAAGGAACTGGGGTTCAAACATCTGCAGCTGGCCACCAACGGTATAAAACTGGCAGAAAGTGTGGAATATTGTCGTAACCTTCGGGAATCGGGGTTGAAAACCGTGTATCTGCAATTTGACGGCGTGACCCCTGAACCATACATGGAGACACGGGGGGTCGATGCTCTTCCCATAAAGCAAAAGGCAATACAAAACTGCCGGGAGGCAGGCATGCCCATTGATCTCGTACCCACCGTGGTCCGAAATGTCAATGACCATCAATTGGGGGCCATGGTACAGTTCGTTGCAGATAACATTGACATCATAAAAGGAGTCAACTTCCAGCCCATCTCTTTTACCGGAAGGATAGATACTAAAAAAAGGGAGGAACAGCGCATCACTATTCCTGATGTAATGAAAAAGATAGAAGAACAGACTGAAGGAGTTGTTACCAGTGATGATTTTTACCCAATCCCATTTATCCTACCCTTATCACATTTCGCCAATGCCGAAACAGGTATTGAAAATGTGAAATTCTCCGTAAATCCCCATTGCGGGTCAGGTACCTACATCTATGTTGATAAGAACCACAATATGGTCCCGGTTACGAGATTTGTGGACGTAGAGGGGCTGTTCGAGTATATTGAAGAACTGGCGCATGAAGTGGATGAAGTTCGATATTTCAAAACACTGGCACGGTGGAGGGGGACCAAAAAACTTGCCAGGGGGATAAGACAGTATGTGGATGACTCAAACGGCCCGAAGGACATTGACTTTGCCAGGAATTTATATAATATGCTGATACACCGCTCAGGCAATTCAACCAAAGTTTTCCATGAAAGAATGATGCTTATAGGTATTATGCATTTCCAGGACCCATATAATATGGACATCGAGCGTATCCAGCGCTGCGGTGTTCACTATGCCACCCCTGATGGCAGGGTGATCCCGTTTTGTACCTATAATTCTTTTTACCGGGAGGAAGTTGAAAAGAAATTTTCAAAACCGTTACATGAAAACCTGAAAGCCGGGTAGGAAAGTATCCTGGTACCTGGAAAAAACAACAATGATTTAAGTCATATCAACTATATTAGCCTTCAAAATGATGAATAGAGGGATTTTATTTTGAAAATAATAGGAGGACCTGCATCACAGCTTCTTGCCAGCAGGGTCGCAAAGGCCCTGGACTGTGACCTTGCCCTGTGTGAATTTAAAACGTTTCCTGATAATGAGATGTATGTTAGGATCCTGGATGACGTAGGTCAGGATGCTGTTATTATACAGAGTACAACTACCGATTCGGATTTTATGGCACTGCTCCAATTGATCGATGCATGCAGTACAGCTGAGAAGGTACATGTGGTCATTCCCTACATGGGGTATGCCAGGCAGGATAAACAATTCAATCCGGGAGAAGCACTCAGCGCCCGTGCTGTCGCACGCACCATTCTCGCAGATAACGTCATCACGGTAAATATTCATGAACATTCAGTGCTGGACCATTTCAAGTGCAAAACCATAGATATTGATGCAGCACGCCATGTAGGAAAATATCTGAAGGATCTGGATTTGGATTCACCTGTCGTGCTGGGACCTGACAATGGAGCTGTACACATAGCAGCGTCTGCTGCTGAGGAATTGGGAGCTGATTACGATCATCTTGAAAAGAAACGATTAAGCGGCGATACTGTACAGATGACCCCTAAAAACCTGGATGTGACGGGACGGGATGTGGTGATACTGGATGATATGGTAGCAACCGGAGGTACCGTGGCAGAAGCGGTGGGAATGCTCAAGTCTCAGGGTGCATCCCGGGTATATGTTGCCTGTATCCACCCGGTCCTTGCAGGAAGTGCAGTTCTTAAACTGTATCATTCCGGGGTCATGGATGTAATAGCAACTGACACCCTGGAAAAGGCAGTAAGCAGGGTAAGCGTTGCACCGTTATTGGCCAGGGCACTGAAAGGGTTATAATCCCATGCATTCCAAAAAGTTGACCCTCATGGCCCCTGCAGAATCAATGGCCACGGCCGTAAACGTGATAGAAGCTGGGGCTGACGAAATTTATCTGGGCCTGGAGACCCCGGGTTTTATAAATTTAAACCTCTCAGGCAGGGGTAGAAGCTGTAATGTTGAAACTGCAGAAGAACTGAAAAGAATAGTAGAATATGCCCATAATAATGAAGTATTAGTGGATTATACTGTCAATACACCTTTCATGGCTGATTCAATTGAAACTGAATATATTGAACATGTAATGCGTGGAGTTAATGCAGGAGTGGATGCACTTATTGTTGGGGAATTCGGTGCCCTTGTCCTGCTGCATGAACTGGACCTTGGACTGCCTATCCATGCCAGTGTCCTTTTGAATAATTTCAATATAGGCCAGATACAATTACTGGCAGAAATGGGTGTGGCCAAAGTTGTTTTACCTTTTAAGATAACTATTGAAGAAATCAAAGGATTATCAGGTCTTGGTGTTGAACTGGAGGTCTTTGGCCAGTTCGGTTGCTCAAATATCAACGGGACCTGTCACTTGATACACAATGCTGATGAGGCAGTTCAACTCGGCCTTCCCTGCAGGGCGAATTATAGGGTTTCCACTGATGGCAGGCTGCATGCTATTTTAGATGCAGGTACTGATTGTTCTTTATGCAGCCTGGGCCAGTTGATGGATGCAGGGGTGTCGGCCCTTAAAGTGGTTGGCAGGTGCATGAATCCAGAGATGATAAAGACAATAATACAAACATACCGCAGCGGTATTGATATGACAAATAACGGAGCTTTGCCTGAAGAGATCAAAGCATGGATCCTGGAAGAATTTCCTGTCTGGATGATGCTATGTGACCAGGATAGGTGCAAATATCTTGAAACGCCAATCAATAGATCGTTTGTCTGAATCAGGTTTATCATGATCGAGATAAGAACTGCAGATTACCTAAAACTTGAAAATATTATTAACCTGGCTGACGAATTTAACATACGATTCGGTCTTGGCAGCGAGAGCTGTGTCCATAAACTGCCCTGTTTGGGCATTTTAAAAAATACAATTTCTCAAGTAGCTAACCTGACAGTAGTAACCCCCATCACACCACAGAAGCATTATAAATGGATGTTGGATTATATTAACGAGCTGCCTTCAGGAGTAAAACTGGTAATTAATGATGCAGGGATACTCTATTCATTAAATAAAACAAAATCTCTTGGCAGATTCGATAAAATAATCGCAGGCAGGGGAATAGTTCATACTTCAGAGGCCTGTCCATGGGTAGATCATCTTTTGCGGGACGAGTCAGAACATATTAAGGAAGCATTTCTACAGACTAACCTGAATTACAGTAGAACCCTGGATTTTTTCAAAAAAATGGGAATTACTGGAATGGAAACCGATCTTGAATCCCGGACTGTAAATGCAGCTCTCAGGACAGGACTGCCCGTTTCCGCTCACATCGAATATATTGCAGTGTCTTATGCCAGATCATGTCACACATCCAGATTTTATAGTGAACAGCCTCCGGCATGCGTTCATAGGTGTAACAATCCTATTAAAATTGAACTGATCGATATGTTCGATCTTTCCAGTGTCCCACCCGGGTTTGCTCAACCCGGTCCTGAAATGCTGGAGATATTTCCTACTCTTTACTTGCTTGGAAACACTATTTTTATGAAAAGTAACTGTCAGGATACAAAAGGTCTTGAGCAGATAATCATTAATACGGACATGTATGATTTTGAGGATTTGACAAATATCATTCAATATACAGATACTCTTTCGACAACGGATCAACAGCGACCTTTTCCCCAATAAGATTCGCATCATATCCAGGATAACCATATTTTCCAGCGGTTGCATCGAGCACAACACAGCTCTGGTTATTTATATCATAATATGATATCTGTTGATCCTTAAGAAGTTCCTGGGTCGAATAATAGAAATAAAATTTCAGATCAAATTCGATTATAGCCTCATCCGGATTATCGTTTTGCAGAATCACTCCACCATGTGTCGTTATGCGATTACACGTATCACTGATCTTGATCACGTTTAGATTAGCACAAGATGTAAAATGTTCAAATGACTTTCTCGTAGTCTTTTTTTCATATTCTGCTTTCGATGGAACCACGTAAATATCCAGGGGATCTGATGAAAATATCTCATATTCTATATTCATATACTCAACCGGGTCCTCGAATTCAGTTCCATCTCCACCGTAATAATAAATATAACCCGGTTCCAATGTGAAAGTCAGCTTTTTTTCTTCGACAACATAAATGTCATCACCTTTCATGATAACGTCCATATCTCCATTTTGACCCAGATCTCTGGAAACCTGGGCAAGAATGGGTTCCTTCATGTATTCCAGCAGGTTATCAGTATCCACATCACATGCCAGACCATATGCATGGTCTTCAGTTAAAACAAAATACGTATTAATTCCAATATTCTCCAAAAGGGACATTAGCAAAATCGTCAGATCTTCACAGTCTCCCCCACCCACTTCCATTGTATCATATGGTGATTGGATGAACTCATCTTGTCTGGGGTCGCTGTAATAAGAATAATTTTCCACAACGTAGCGGTATAATTTATTTATCTGGCAGTCTTTATCCCCGGAAGGACAATCTCTAACGATCTCTGCAGCTTTTGTTCTTAAGGTAATATCTTCAAAAACTATCTCGTTTACATAAGGTTCAACTCGTTGAACCTCAGGATCGCCGTTTAACCTTGATAGAGTTTCATCATCTATGCAACCGCTAATAAACAATGCGATCAGGAGTAAAACAAAGGTAATTGAAAGACTTTCTATCTTCATTTTCATTTCTAATTCGTTTTATTTCTTAATTTGTATTTGGATTAGAAATATCCGAGCATTAGCCAGGATTTTCTGGTTCCCACCTTTTATACAGTCTGTGTTCAATATTTAGCAAATCCAGCACTCTCCCTACCACAAAATCGATCATCTCATCTACAGTTTGCGGTCTTGGATATAATCCCGGACATGCAGGCAGCACAGCAGCACCCGCACGACGTACTTTCACCATATTCTCCAGATCGATCAAACTTAAGGGTGTCTCCCTTGGAACCAGTACAAGTCTCCTATCCTCTTTCAGGCAAACATCAGCTGCCCTTCCTATTAATGTATCAGAAAAACCATTGGCAATAGAGCTAAGAGTCTTCATGCTGCAGGGTATGATCACCATTCCTGCTGTCCTATGTGAACCGCTGGCCACAGGTGCAGTTAAGTCATCTATTTTCCAGGAATAGTCTGCCAGTGACTCCAAATCTGAATAAGAATAATCAGTTTCGATGTCAATGATCTGTTTTGCAGGTTCAGAAATAATCAAATGGACAGTAACATCTTCTTTTTTATTAAGTTCTTCAAGAAGTCTGATCCCGTAAATCACTCCTGATGCTCCACTGATACCAATGACGATCTCACTATTCATTGTCGATATTAATGTTTTTGCTACTTGAATAGTTTTTGTATTGTATGTAAACCATTAATTTCCTAAATTCCCAAACTTTTTAGGCATTATGATGCTAGCAAATACGGAATTTGATCAAATTCAAAACAAACTCAAAACGAACTCCGGAGTTCGTGTCAGTTCGTTCAGTTCGTTGTTAATATTAATAAATCACAGGCTATCGATTCTCAATAAAAATTATACCACTTCGAAAACATATCTCACAAAACCATATTAGTTTTTGTGAAATAATTATGTAAAATCCCCAGGAGGAACATTCTGAAACTAAGTATGGTGCCTAAATTAACGGGAATTTAGGATTTATAACCTAAGGAAAATCAAAATAATACTGTGGATTTGTTTTGTATTTTTTCTA
>JACUTQ010000069.1 GCA_014859725.1 Methanosarcinales archaeon
AAAAAGTTTTATCAAATTTATTTGATAATATAATTTTGCATTTAGTATCCATGTTTAATCAGGAATTCTTCAAAAGTTATGATCCGACCTTCTTTAATGTCATTTAAACCTTCTTCTATATTCTTCAAGGTTTCCGGGTCACTCATTACCTCTAATGTGTCTATTGCAGATTCTATCTCATCATCCAGCTTTTCAAGTGTTCCTAATAAGATATTTACTGCGTTTTCTTCTTCGACTATTGAATCCATTTGATTCACCTAAATTATCTTATGTTTCCTATATATCTTCCAACTATATTTATTTCTCTCTATAAGTTAACATCCACTCTTCACTTCATACTGCCTCATGCACCTAACCAGCTGCCCCTTCTCCTGTACTGATACCTGCACACGCTGCGTACTTTATAGAACAGCCTTCGCAGACACATCAGGATCACCGCCACTGCAGATCATGGTGCCTCTCTCCTGCCTCCCTCAGTCCCATTAATGTGATCAGATGGTATTCCCTGCCGCTCGGTTTGATGGACTGACGTCTCTAGATGTTAAGCAGCCTGGCCCACTTATCGATCATCTTGTCAAAATGCCGCAGTGTCAACCTCCTCCCGGTCCTCACGTTTATGAAAATGTGCCCCTTCTTCCTGTTCCCCACATAATACCGCAGCATCTCGCTGCACTGATACTGCCGGTCAGCTTCATGGTTTTGGGCGCACATGTGACACCTGGTCCAGCGGTTGTACTTGCACTTGGTCCTAGGGAAGGTGATCTCGCCGGAAGTGCGGTTCCACAGCCCGATCCTGGCCTACAGGACCTTACCGGGTCGGGTGATGGTCTCGTAGACCCAGCATTGATCTCAACGATAACAGGCACACAGGTCAGATATTCCCTGCCTGCAGCCTCCATTTCATCCCTGATAATGTCAGTTACCTCTTAAGCATCTTCTTTCGGTACCTCAAAGACCAGCTCATCATGCACCAGATTAATGAGCCTGGCATTGAAGAGCCTGTGGTACAGCTAAATAACCCGCCCGACCCCGGGGATACGGCGGATAACTGCAACTGCACCCCAGCAAAGTACCAATGCAGAGGTGAAGACAATTGACCATTTTGCCATAGCCGGGAGCTGTGCTCCCAGCAAAGCATATGACAGACAGCTTACGACTCCATAATGAATCACATATACTCCATAGCTATTATGAAAAAAGCTGTCAAATATCCTTCTCTGCCTCTGTGCAAATCTTAGGAATATTGCCAGGAAAGCAAATGAGATCGTGGCGCAGGAGAATATATAGAAAAAGCCGATCAGTATTTCATTCGCACTACTAATAGATATAATCACACTGATTAGAAAGGTAACCAGCGCCGCAACAGTCCAGATAATCCAGCGACGTGCCAGTTTGGAATTCGGCACAAGGAATGTTCGTTCAATTCCATAGGCACCGAAAAAGATCCCTGCCAGGAAATAGACCGCATAGAGGAACAGACGGTTTATCTGAATTTGGGCTGGCCCAACCTGCAGCCAGAAAAAAGAGTCAAAAATCGCTGATATAGGTATATAGGCCACAGCTGACAAAAGAACCAGGAGCATAAAAAATTTGACAGGCTGAAACGGTTGCATCGTTTTGAATAAACCGCTCATGTTTACTTTCATACCAGCTGCCAGAACGACAATGATGTCAAAAACCAGCAATAGCTCGATAAACCATATGGGCCCCCCTCTCCACTCAACCAAGCTCCATTGTTGCCAGAAATCGGAAAGACCAGAATTACCCCCGGTCTGGAGATAGGTCATATAATAAGTCAGTGGTCTGAGAATAACCATTACCGCAAGCGGCAGACCGAGCCGGATCAACCTCTCGCGAAAATAAATAAACCTTCCCTTCCTCTGAAGGCTATTCCAGACGAACAGCCCCGAAAGTAAGAACAGAAGAGCCATAAAAAAATTATCGTTGAAGGACGCGAATAATGATAGCATATCCGAGCGCTGTTCATCAATAACAGGAGAGATCGCGCGTATTGATTGCAGATACTCGGACAATGAAGAAGCGTTAGACTGGGGTGGAATTATGTGATATGGCATCGCCGCATGTTGCGCAACAACAAGCACAATGATAAAGGCCCGTAGGTAGGCGATTGGGGTATTGTATTGCGTGCCTGATGCGTGTGCGGATGAGATTGTTTTGGCCTTGTTCATACTGCGTTATACCTCCCTTACTGTGCAGGTTATGAAAATTGCTTTCCTTTATGAGTAGTAACGAGCTCGGATGGATTTGAATCCCGGATATCCGGATTTGAAGGAGGTTTTTCCTCATCCATATTCTCGCCTCAGCGGTATTTCAATCTCTCAAGAAGTACCGCTACTTCAGAGATCTCTATCATTTCTGCGATGCAATGGAGGTGAACGCAGTGGATGCTCAGGCAGCCCTGGCCAGGCTGAAGGTGAATTTAGTCAGCTGGTAAAAATTGAGAGGTTTAGTTGATACGTTTTTCTTGAACTGTCTAAAGTTGGTGTTGCCTTCGTGTTTACTTTAGGTAATTATGCTTCGTTTATTCGGTGCATCATATTCAATTTCCATCTGCTGCATGTGATGCCAGTGGAATGCTTTTTCTATTACGGATTTGTTGAAATACATACACAACCTCTATGCAAAGTTTGAGGCCCAGCAGATCCCAGTTGAGCTTCAATCCACAACTCCACGGATAATCCCGAAGTCAGTGGCCAAACCTGCAGACCAAAAACCACCAAAAGTCACCAAGCGCAAACCAAATTCAACAAAGACATGAACGGGGACTAAGAGAAACAAAAAAAAACATGAGCATGAATGCATCTCATTCGGAGTTAAATTATGCAGTCGTCTACTGCAGTTGATCTGTCAGGTATGTCAAGTTCTTTCCAATATTTTCAAATTCCACACTCATTGGATGGGATATAAATTTGTTGTCGATATGTTCGATCTTCTGTATCATTTCTTCCCGTTGATTGCTGACCATCTCGATGGTAACATCAAAAAACCCGGAGGTATGCTCACAACTTTTCTGATGGTTGATCCTTTTCATGACATCAACCAGTTTCAGGTGAATGGTCAAATTCTCCTGAACGTCCTGGATTATGTCTCGCTGTTTCCTTAAATATTCCAAGTCTTCACTTTTTGAAAAAGCAGCCTCGATCTCTTCGAAGGCAGAATTCAGGAAATATCTGGTATTATCATTTTCAATTTTATCTAATTTCGGGCGAATAATCTCGAGAAACGTCGTGAGTTTTTTATATCTTTCCCTGACAATACCTTCATTTTCACTCATCAGGACATTTTTTTCTTCCCATATCCTGTATTTCTCTATCACATACAGGCATAAGCGGATGCGTTCAATCTCATCGAAACCTAAATACTTGTACCTGGTAGCAAATTCAGCTTCGACGTCTATGCTATCCAGATGATGCCGGATCTCATCCTCGGTCAGTTTGTTCAATATCTTCTGGCATTTTGACTCAAAATCAAGATATTTGTATATCAATAGGTCAAAATCTGTTTCTCCTGACCTTTGGGCATCATCAAATATTGAATCCAGAAGTCCGCCTTTCTTTACGATACTTAAAATACGTTTTCTGACATCTAATATGTCAGATCTCCATGTCAAGTCATCAAGTTCGGTAGTGTAACCACAGAATACAATTTCCATAATTGCCACCTCGGCTTACATCGAACTTTGTATGGCTTACTATTTCAACCTTTTTATCGAATGGAATATATATTTAAAAGTATATCAGATGTCCAGATATTTCCACCCATTTCATGATCGTGTTATTCATCTTATCTTTCCGGGATAATATAATAAGTAATTTGTCCGAACAAATTTCTAAGAACTTGAAACATGCGTCTCAATTATCGTTTAATATTCAATAATCCTGCCTTCTGATAATCCATTAAACTCTTCAAAACTTATCAGGTCATCAACAGGCAGTCGGTCTTCTTCCATACGTTCAGGTGGTCTATCTAAAGAATATCCTATGGGAATAACGGTCAGTACATCGAATTCAATTGGGATATGCAGGATCTTTTTTACTTTATCAGCATCTATGGTGGCCCATCCGGTACCTATACCCAGCTCCCAGGCAGTCAGCATAATATTCTGAACAGCCATAGCTCCCGCATGCTTGGGTTCACCCACTTCCTGGTGGAATGGGTATTTAGCATTTATGGGAAGTATTACAACAGCGATTGCAAGCGGTGCTTCTACCAGGTATTGGGCGGTTGGAGCTGCATCACCCAATTTTTTTAGCGTTTCCTGATTTCTGATAATAATGAATTCCCATGGCTGAGTATTGAAGGGGCTGGGTGCCCATCTGGCAGAATTTATGATCTTGTAGAGTGCATCATCAGGAATAGGGTCTGGTCGGAATTTTCTGACAACGCGCCTCTGTTTAATTGCTTCTTGAACCTCCAAAAAAACCTCTCCTCTTTATACATGGATAATTTGTCATTCCACCACTATATAGTTACTTCAATAATTTTATCAATCTTGAGGACTATTTCATTATAAGTGGGAAACAATGCAATAAATCTTGATTGTTTTTGCATTTTCATAATAGATAGGAGGTTTGGAACTTGGAATTTTCTTGGATGATTGGGGGTGAAGCAGGGTTCGGGATCATGGCCTCAGGACTTACCATGTCCAAAGCCTTTGCCAGGGGTGGACTTCACGTGTTCGATACTGTGGAATATCCTTCCCTTATTCGTGGGGGCCATAACAGTTATCAGGTACGGGTATCAGATAGAGAGGTATTTTCTCATACAGGATATATTGACCTGCTGGTGGCACTAAACAAAGAGACCGTCCACCTGCACAAGGATGAAATGGCTCCCACCGGATGTATCGTTTTTAACGGTAAAGAGGACCCTGAGGATAGATTTGACGTACATGCCGATATATGTCTCTTCCCCATACCCCTCAGTGAGATAGTTCAAAATCTGGGAGTAAAATCCATCATGCAGAATACCGCAGCACTGGGCGCCACCTTCGGCCTGATAGGATATGATCTCACCATCCTTGAAGAACTTCTGACCGAAATATTCCAGCGAAAAGGGGAAAAGATCATACAAAGTAACATCAAAGTTGCAAGGGCGGGTTATGATTTTGTGATGGAGAACCATCCAGGGGGCACTGGCATTATTATAAAACCCACTGATAATCACCGAAGATTGGTGATCAACGGTAATGAGGCCGTTGGTCTGGGAGCATTATCTGCAGGATTACGATTCTATTCTGCCTATCCCATGACCCCGGCCTCGGGTTTGTTGCACTTCCTGGCTGCTGAAGAGCAAAACCACAACCTTGTTGTCAAGCATACCGAGGATGAACTGGCTGCTATACTCATGGCTATAGGTGCATCACATGCAGGGGTCAGGGCCATGACCGCCTCATCAGGCGGCGGATTTGCCCTTATGACCGAGGCACTGGGGATGGCGGCCATGACCGAGACCCCTCTGGTGGTAATGGTAGCCCAGCGACCCGGGCCCAGTACAGGTCTTGCCACACGAAGCGAACAGGGCGACCTGAGGTTTGTGATGCATGCATCCCAGGGGGACTTCCTGAGAGTGGTCATGGCGCCGGGGGATGTAAGTGAATGTTACTGGGCAGCAGGCAGGGCATTCAACCTGGCTGAAAAGTACCAGATCCCTGTTTTAATCATCACAGATAAATACCTGACAGAAAGCCACAAAACCGTCGAACCATTCGAACCAGTCACAGTTGACCGGGGTTTGTTGTTAAATCTGGAAGAAATGGATGCTGTGAGTAACTATAAACGATATGAACTGACCGAATCTGGTATCTCTCCAAGAGTTATGCCCGGTCATCCAAATATCATCTTTGATGCTAACAGCAATGAACATAACGAATACGGGCACGATCTTGATAACCCTGATAACAGGACTATCATGATGGACAAGAGGATGAATAAAATTGAATCTATTGTTAAAGAACTGGAAGAGCCTGTAATTTACGGACCCCCCGGAGCAGATGTGACGCTTGTGGGTTGGGGTTCCACAAAGGGTCCCATATTGGAAGCGATGCTGCTTATGACAGAAAACAATATCAGTGTAAATTTCCTGCAGATTATTTTCATTCATCCATTCCCTGCTGAAAAAGTATCTGATATCCTGAAAAGTTCAAAATTCACCATAGGTGTTGAGAATAACAAAGAAGCACAGCTTGGAGGTGTTATCAGGGAGAGGACAGGGATTGAATTGAATAAAAAAATTCTCAAGTATAACGGCCGCCCTTTCACTCCTGAAGAGATCGCAAACAGGGTTATGGAGGTGATGATACATGGCTGAACTTGCAGATTTCAGGACCCCTATTAAACCTGTTTGGTGTCCGGGGTGCGGTAATTTTGGTATCCTTGCCGCTTTGAGAGGCGGGCTGGCCGATTCCGGGTTAGAGCCTCACCAGTTCATGATCGTATCAGGTATCGGGTGTCACGGCGCAGTTATTCAATATATCAATGTAAATGGCTTCCATTCTATCCACGGCAGGACCCTGCCTGTAGCCACAGGTATAAGACTGGCAAACCATGAACTCAAGGTCATAGCCATATCAGGTGACGGAGATGGATACGGTATCGGCATGGGGCATTTTATTCATGCCATGAGGCGGAACCTGGATATCACCTATATTGTCCACAATAACAAGATGTACAGTTTAACAACAGGCCAGACCTCCCCAACCAGCGATAAGGGTTTTTCGACAAAATCCACGCCTTTCGGCTCAATCGAGATCGCAGTGAACCCGCTCACACTTGCACTGTCCTCAGGTGCATCATTTATTGCCAGAGGATTTGCCGGGGACCCGCCGCATCTTCGAAAATTGATTACTGAGGCAATAACACACAAGGGATTTTCATTGATCGATGTATTGCAGCCCTGCGTGACCTTCAATAAAGTAAATACAAATGATTTCTACAAGGAACGGGTGTACAAACTGGAGGATGAGGGATATGAACCAGTGGATAAGGCCGCTGCATACGAGCGGGCTGTGGAATGGAATAGTCGGGTTCCGATCGGAGTGATCTATAAGGAAGACAGACCCACTTATGAAGATGAAGTGGTTACAATTCAGGATATGCCGCTTGTGAAAAGGCCGGTTGAGGGTGTGGATATCACCAGGACAATGGAACAGTTCATGTAATCAAACTTTAATTATCAACCTCAAAAAAGGAAGTGGGACATTGCCTTACTTCATTGTTATTTATCTAAGTAAAGTTAAGTATCATAACATGAATATTTTAATTGGAGTGTTGTCAAATGACAAAATATCTGATACTATGGAAAATGGATCAAAATAGAATACCTGAAGATCCCGAGGAGTGGATTAAGCGGGATGAAAAGTTTATGAGCATGGTCAAGGACGACCTGGAAAACGGAAAGACGCTGGAATGGGGAATGTTTGCCGGTGGCAGAACATCTGGCTATGCAATCTGTGAGGGGACTGAACTGGAGGTCACCATGGAGAACATGAAATATATCCCCCATATGAAGATGAAATCATATCCGGTCCTGGGACCTGACCAGATTGAAGAAATGATGAAGATGTCACAGTGAGCTACGGGCTGAACCTTTTATCACTGCGGGCCAGTACCTGCCCCCGTTGCACTTCATTTCAACTTCCATATCGAAGATATCACTGAAAACAGCCTCGTTTAGCACATCGCTCTTTGGACCCTGTACGATCACCATCCCCTGCTTGAGTGCAGCAACGTGGGTGATGGCAGGTATGATCTCTTCGATGCGATGGGTGACAAAGATCAGGGTCGGACCTTCGGGGCTGCTGCACATATTCTGCAAAGCATCCAGCAGGTCTTCCCTTGCTTTGATATCCAGGCCTTCGCATGGCTCGTCCAATACTAAAAGTTCGGGATCCGGCATCATTGCCCTTGCAATGAGCACTTTCTGCTGCTCTCCAAGAGACAGGGTCCTGAAGGGTTGATCAGCCAGATGGGACAATCCCAGAAATACTGTTAATTCACGGGCACGCCCCAGATCCTCAGTTCTTGGTCGTTGGTACAGGCCGATACTGCCAAATTTGCCTGAAAGCACAATATCGAGGACCTTATCACCGGGATGTATCATGTTCCGTATCTCTGAACTGCATTCACCGATGTGGCAGCGCAGTTCCCTGAGATCAGTGGAGCCGAACATATGTCCCAGTACCTCTACTTTGCCCTTTGAAGGCTGATGATAACCGTTGATTATACTGATGAGACTGGTCTTTCCCGAGCCGTTGGGACCGATTATGGCCCAGTTCTGGTTGGGAGGAATATTCAAATTGATGTCTTTTAAAACCGTACAACCATTGCGAATAAAATGAACATGATCAAACAAAATGACAGATTCAGTAATCATTGTAATGCCATAATATATCAGGTAAGAAAATTAATCTTTGCTCAATTTAATGGTTCTGCATTAAACCTCCAAGGGATACGAATGATCCACCCAATCCTGGTAACTTCCTTTATTTTCAAATGTGGTAAATACCATCTTCTCAAGCTTTTGAGCTGCAAAGGTGCTGGCAGGGCAGTTGTAGTCTTCAGAGTATGTGACCACGGGTAAGTTCCTGTCAAGCACCCGGTCTGCCTGTTCATTCATGTCCGATATCAGGACAGCTCCGGGCAGGTGAGCTTTGTGGTATTCTGCTGTATCCCTTACATCCGGGAGTGTGAAGCGTTCACCTTTAGCCCGGCAGATATGATTCGATTTTTTTGCCGGGTCCATAAACATGGGATTGTTATGTTTCGTGCCGGCCTGCTACTGGCGCTGATTCCATTTGAGGTGACATCCATCCAGATCGCGATTATTATTTTAATAAGGGCGGACGAAACGTCTAAATCAAGCTTGTGCTTATAAAACATCGATTAATTCCTTTTGTCAAACCTTTTGTGGCCTAATAATTCGGAAGTTTTTTATTTTAGTAAAGAAATGATGATGTTGTTCTAACTATGTTAGATAAATAAATAAATGGAAATATCCTAAAAAACGCTATATACAGGCCTTGGACATATTGTCCGGGGTATACCGGTGACTGCGAGACGGCTAATCCATGCTCGTTTAAGGCGATAAGAAACGTAATCTTTTCAAGTTCTCAAAATCGGCGCTCAACAAGAAAACAATAAAACCTAAAAAGATGAAGATTTGTTTTCATTGATATGAGTAACTCTTATACCGACGTAAGCAATTAAGATTTAAGTAGAATGAATAGTCTTTCAGATAATTAAACATAAGGTGCATTTAATGACAACTGAATCGGTTTTAAGGCAAAATGTGTACGAATCTAATTCGGATATTTTGCTAAAAGAAGATGATACTTTGAAATATCCTGATGATTACATAAATAAAATTATTCGCGGGGACTGTCTCACTATAATGCGACAAATGCCTGACAAATGCCTTGATCTTGTTGTTACTTCACCACCTTATAACCTAAAAAACTCAACTGGTAACGGTATGAAAGATGGAAGGGGTGGAAAGTGGTCTGGAGCGGCTTTAGTAAATGGTTATAGCCATTATGACGATAATATGCCACATGAAAAATATGAACAATGGCAAAGAGAATGTTTGACTGAGATGTTTAGACTTATCAAAGATGATGGCGCAATTTTTTATAACCATAAATGGCGTGTACAAGGGGGTTTGTTACAAGATAGACAAAATATTGTTGGAGATTTTCCGGTAAGGCAAATAATCATATGGCGTAGGAAAGGAGGAATAAATTTCAATCCGGGATATTTTTTACCGACTTATGAAGTGATTTATCTTATAACAAAACCAAAATTCAAACTTGCACCAAAGGCTAATGCCCATGGTGATGTTTGGGAGTTCACTCAAGAAATGAATAATGACCATCCTGCGCCATTCCCTGTAGCTCTAATTGACCGGATTATTTCTTCGACAACAGCAGAGACAATACTTGACCCCTTTTCAGGAAGTGGAACTACAGCCATTGTTGCCATGGGCTTAAAAAGAAATTTTATTGGAATTGAACTTTCTCCTGATTATTGTAAAATATCTGAAAATAGAATTGAGAAAAATAAAAAACAATCCGAATTATTAAAACTAAGACCACTAACTTTTTTTCAGGAGACTTTATGAAAATATATACCAAAGATACTTTAATAGCAGAACTGAAAAAAATATCGGAAAGAGGATGGATTGAGAATGCGCGTCATGGAAACCATGGTGGAATTGGTAATACACTTGAAGACTTATTGGGTATTACTGAGAATAACTTGCCAATTCCAAATGCAGCAGAGTGGGAATTGAAGTCACAGAGGCTCAACACGACTTCATTGACAACTTTATTTCATATTGAGCCATCTCCCCGAGCCATAAAATTTGTTCCACATGTTTTGCTATTAAAATATGGTTGGTCTCATCAAGAAGCTGGAAAAAAATATTCAGAAGACGAAATGAGTTTTCGTCAAACTATTCATGGCCTTTCACCAAGTGATAGGGGATTTATTGTAAAAATTGACAGAATAAATCGCAAAGTTTTAATCTCATTTGATAGCAATGCAGTTTCAGAGAAGCATAGTGATTGGCTTAATGCAGTTAGAACTAGGATAGGGTTAAGTGAACTTGACCCCCAACCATATTGGGGCTTTGACGACCTTGCAAACAAAGCAGGTACAAAACTTTTAAATTGCTTTTATGTGCAAGCAGAGGTAAAAAAGAAAGACAGAAAGGAGTTTTACAAATACGGTAAAGTGATGATGTTGCAGAAGTTCAGTTTTGATGGATTTTTAAATCAAATTGAGAAAGGCAACATACTTGTAGACTTTGATGCCAGAACAGGTCATAACCACGGAACAAAATTTCGTATGCGCCAGAACTGTTTGCCAAATTTATATGAAGAAGTTACGGTTATTTTGTGACATATGTAAAGTTTTTTTTATGTCACATAGGGAGTTGCCCTCGCTATGCCAACACCACAGGTCATTATTGAACACTTTGACGTGTATACCAGTGCCAGAATTTAATAACTATAATCAGCGAACCGATTGAAATATAGAACCATGAGCATCCTCCTGATGCCACGCTTTTCTAAAGCGTGGTCGTTGACTGGCGTGCCTTGAAGCGTAAAAGAGAATGAAATCAAACAGGACAT
>JACUTQ010000070.1 GCA_014859725.1 Methanosarcinales archaeon
TTTTCTCGATGCTCGGAGAAGCATCTACAGGTGAGATTGAACGAACACAAAATCCAAAATCATTCAATGAGCACAAAAAGGCATCAACGGCCGGTGGCACGATCGCAAAAAATGCACGTCTGGAACTGGAACAGAAAACTAAACAGAACGTAATAACGGGTGAAAATTACCTGGAAGAACCTGAAAAGAAAAAGCGGCTTGGGATGAAATAGAAGGATGATGACATGTGCAAATTATGTGAAATTTTAGGCAGCCTCCCCGCCCCCGGGGTGCAGGAGCTTGCAGCGCTGGAAGATGAGAACATGGCAACCATCGAAAAGGTGTACCAGCGCCTCAGGGACGATAAGAAGATTCAGCCGCAGATTGAGAGGATTAAAGCGCATCCGTGGATGCGGGGTGTGAAGGCAAAAATGCTGGTAAAATCCAGTCCACATATGGAGCCCGAAGGGCTTCATACTTGTGCGGCCCGCTACTGGCCAGAGTAGCTGTGCCAGAGTAGCATATTACTTGACACTAAGTCGCTTTAAGAGCTTTTTTTATTAAACGTGCATATACCGAAGTTTCCACTGCCTTCCCAGCCCAAACCCGCTTCACATCACAATTGTGTATTACCGCAGTCAGAGGCAGTTTCTGGTCATCGTCCGGTGCACCCTGGAAAAGTACGTGATACAGCGCCCCGGCCGGACTATCTTCGCTGATCTCAAAAATGCAGATGCTGTCCCCGAACATCTTATCAAGAGCCTCAATATTTGGTTCATTTGATTCGCAGATCTTGCAGGTATCTTCCCGCTGTCTATCGCGCCTGAGGTTCATAACCAGTGGTTGTGTGATGTTACATATGGCATCAACTGCCTGTTCCAGAGGGGTATATCTGGATTTTATCATACTTTCAATATTGTCATTGAATTGTTCAATAGCCTCATCAGTGGTAATCAAATGTTGGCTGGCAAGTGATTCGGCAATCTTGGCTTTAAAACTTTTTTTGTGATTGTCAAGTATCTCTCGTAAATCCAATCATATCACAACCTGAACCAGATATAGTTGGTTGAAATCCCATCCTACTTAGTCATTCTGTTTTGCCGCAAAAACCAGTATTAAAAAAGCGGGCTGGAAGGGATTTGAACCCCTGGCCTATGGATTAAGAGTCCATCGCTCTGCCTGACTAAGCTACCAGCCCAATATAGAGGTTTCCTTTAATTATATTATCATAATATATACGTTTCGTACTGGGTCGATTAATAACATTTTAATATATCTAGAAGTACTAAGAATACAACTATAAATCTTACCAGAATGTGGGTGACATGAACAAAGACCTTCTAATGTGGGATGAAACCCTTTTTATGGATTACGAACTTTTCGAACTTGATCATATCCCGGAATATTTCGCCCACCGCGAGTTGCAGATGCAATCTCTTATGTTCTGCGTAAAACCAGCGTTTAGAGGCGCAAGCCCGGTTAACGTACTATGTATTGGACCCCCAGGGACCGGCAAGACCACGGCAGTCCATAAGCTTTTTGAGGAGATTGAAAAATCCACATCCAAAGTGGTGCCAGTATACATTAACTGTCAGACTAATTCCACCCGCTTTTCAGTATTCTCCCAGATATTCAAGAAACTGTTCAAGATCAGTCCTCCATCTTCCGGAGTGTCTTTCAAGAAGATATATGAACAGATCACACATCATCTTGCAGATGAAGAAAAGGTTTTGATAACTGCTCTGGACGATATGAATTATCTATTCCATGAAGGTGAAGAAGAAAAGGTGCTTTATTCCCTGCTTCGAGCCCACGAAACAAATCCAGGGGCTCGAATCGGTGTCATCTCCATCCATAGTGAGACCGGAATGGAATTTCACTTTGATCCAAAGATCGAATCCGTTTACCTCCCTGAAGATATCAGGTTTCCCAGATATTCTCAAGATGAAATCCGTGATATTTTGAAAAACAGGATTAAAATGGGTTTTTTCCCCAATGTAATGGACCTGGAAGTTCTTGAAAAAGTGGTTGAATATACTGAAATGTTAGGAGATTTAAGGGTAGGTATTGATCTGCTCAAACGCTCAGCCCTTAATGCTGAAAAAAGAGCTTCTAAATCCATCACATTGGAAGATGTGGAAAACTCATATGAATCTTCCAGGCTTGTTCATCTCACATATCTGTTAAAATCACTGAAAAACGAAGAAAAGATTCTGTTGGAACTGATAACAGATAGCTCAGATATCACAGCAGGGGATCTGTATAAAGGATTTTCCAGCAAGACAGGGCTTGGTTATACCAGATATTATGAAACACTCGGCAAACTGTCGGCCTTAAAACTGATAGAGGCTAATTTCACTGGAAAAGGTACCAGGGGAAGAAGCCGGATCATCAGTTTGAGATATGGTCCAGAAGAAATTAAAAAACGATTAAAATAATTTATTTTTTAAATTCGGTATAATTGCATTTTCCACAAGTTAATCTGTCTTTATGTTCTGCAAGAAAAAAGCCATCTCCACAACGTGGACATGTTTGCCTTATCCTGTTTATTGAGTTGTCTGAAACTTCGTAATATTTATTTGCAGCCAAAATTATCACCTGAATATTCTGATTATTCTTTTACTTCTTCTTCCACAGTTGGCTCTTCTGTTATGGCTTCTTCTGCAGGGATCTTTTCAACTTGTTCTTCTGTTGCAGGTTCTTCAACTACTTCAACAGGTACTGGTTTATTTCGTTCAAGAATATATTTGTTTTCAACCTCATTGGCTCTTTTTGCATCGGAATAAACCTTTGCATATCCTATAGTATTTTGTATACCATATTGCGTCGCCAATTTATCAACTATTACCAATTCATACTGGGAATTAAGCAAAGCAACAAGTTTATTCTTAACATCACCCCTTGAAGGTGTGGCATCTGTATGTGATATGTTAAAAGTGATCTCCCTTCTATCAAGGAGATGATTTTCTTTTTCATTTGTTATCTCAATATCCATTTTGAATACTCCATTTATCTTATGATTTTGATTCCTTAATCTTACTATCAGAATATGTATTTTTCTATCAATAAAGAATTAATCAGCACAATTCATCCGATTTAGCATATTGCAAATCTGATTTTTTATTTCAGATATGACCTTGACCATAATTGCACCTTTATTCGGAAATCCATATAATACCACTGAAGATATGGGTGCAAGTACAATTGCAGGCAGAGCAGCAAGATCTTCCTCACCATCAACCATGATCTGTACAGGTACATTACAATCCATTGCTTCAGACAGAACTGATATTAATTCTTCAGTAACAAACCCAGCTGGGTTGCTGACCCTGAGTATCTTAAAATTCGAATGCTTGATACCCTTAACAATATTACTTGAGGCAGCTTCCCTCTGTGTTTTTTCATCGACCACTGAGATATCAGGTATTCTTCCACATTGAAGCATATTAAATGTAGTAATATCACCCACGGTAATAAGTTTCTTGGGATTTCCCATGGCATTCAGTATTTGTTCTGTTGTCTTTTTGCCATCTCCGGGATAGAGAATACCATACTGCTTCCGCATTTCCTTGCGCATAATGTCTGGTAAGCAGAAGGTTTTACCCTGGATGGACTTAAGCATATTACCTTACCTTTAAGGCATATTTATCAGGAATATCAACATTAAGTTTTTTGGCAATATTAGACCGGGAAGCATCGATAATAACTACATATCCGCCCCAGTCCGAACTCAGGGAGCTTGATCCACAGACTGCACATGCGGTGCCTGTAACAATCCTGTGGCATTCGCGGCATGCTTTATCTGACAATTTTTATTTGCCCCCTTTAGATTTTTCGTTTTCTTTATTTTTAATATCTTCCTGTATCCATTCAATTCTGCCCAGAAAAGGCTGGCGCATGGTAAGTCCGATCTTACTTTCCCTGGGTTCCTGTTCATTGATACTGACAGCTACGATCCTTGTCCGCACATGATCTCCTTCTGACAAAGACCTGTTACTTTCTTTAGTAACGAGCCTTGAATTCTTGGAATCAAATGAAATATATTCATCTGTCAACTGGCTTACATGGATAAGTCCGTCCATCGGTCCGAGACCTACAAACGCACCAAATTCTACTATCTCAACAATACTGCCTTCAATTATTTCCTGCAATTCTGGTTTAAATGTTATGGAATTAAAAATTGTATCATAATATACTGCACCATCACCGGCAAGGATATGCCCTTCTCCTACTTCAACCACATCAATAATTGCTACAATAGCCCCCAGTGTCTTGTCTATCTGCCCTTCTAATTTATTAATTAAAGCAATCTTGACTGCCTCTGTAACATCGTCACCCAAATTTTCAGGGGCGATTCTTACAGTATCAGCCAATCTCATTTTCTTATACATTCAATAATCCTCTATATAATAAATTAATCAATTCGATGAAAATTATCCAACATTCTCTCACATTATTTCTAAATGGTCCTTACTACGCAAGTGGACTATTGTGATGTCCTTACTAGATAATCTTTTCTTAAGTTCTGCATCATTGGTAAAAACTGCAGCTCCCTCTTCAAGAGCCAGCTCTATTATGGCATCATCGACAGGCCCTTCTGTTATTACCTGCCTGCACTTCTGCGCCAGGGCGATACCCACATTTGCTGCCATTTTATCCTTACCTTTGCTAAACCTTTTAAGGGCATCCAGTTCTCTTATTACAGAGGAGGGCGCAATAAAATCTTTAAATCCAAGACGTTCAAGTTCTTTAAAGAAATCAAGCCCGAACTGGATATTTGACATAAATCCATTTGTGTCGATTATTACTTTCATATTATCCATTCTATTTCTTGATAATACCGGAACCGATAAGTCTCCACCTGGACCCGACCCTTCGACTAATAGCAACGCGGTCCCCTGAATCAGTACTTACTGGTCTTTTCAGTTTTACCTCCACTTCATTTTTCCTGGCACTTGATACAACACCCACTGTAGTTGCAGTACCGATATTGAGCATAAGCGGTTCATTAGAATGAATGGGATCGATCAACAGTTCATCTGCCGAACCGACTACTCTTTCCAATAACATGACATCCATAACGAAACTATCCCGCGTTTGTGGCAAGGTACCTGGTTGTCCGGCCACCTGACCCACAAGTGTATCGCTTTTAGTGAGAGCCGGGTCAAGTTTAGTCCCCACGCCGATCAATCCGCCGGGAGTGGCCAATTCAACTTTAGCAGAACCAGCCATGATATTGGTGACGGTGGTATGAATTGGTTCCCATCTAACACTACCGCCAGCTTCAATTTTTCGCCCGGGTCGTATTTCGATCTCATCCCCGGGTTTGAGGCTTCCTCTACTAATGGTTCCACCTATTACCCCACCCAGGATCTTGCCTGGTTTTGCGCCGGGTCTATTAACATCAAAAGAACGTGCCAATAGCATTCTTACCGTTTCATCCACGTTTTGTTCAGGTGTGGGAATATGTTCTTCGATGGCATCTAATAAAACATCAATATTAACATTCTGCTGGGCTGACAAGGGAATGATAGGTGCTCCTTCTGCTACCGTACCTTTAATAAATTCAAGTATCTGATTGTAATTTTCAATTACTTTATCCCGGGATACCAAATCGATCTTATTCTGGACAATAACGATGTTCTTTATCCCGATAATATCCAGTGCCATCAGGTGTTCTTTGGTCTGGGGCTGGGGACATTCTTCACTGGCTGCGATCACAAGTACAGCACCGTTCATGATAGCTGCACCTGATAGCATTGTGGCCATCAGGGTTTCATGACCAGGTGAATCCACGAAAGAAATAGCCCTAACCACTTCTGTCGGACTGTCACAATGTTCACAAATTTCTGCTACTGTATATGCTTCAGGCACCTGGCAATTGGGGCATTTTCTAAAAGTGGAATCGGCATATCCCAGTCGTATTGAGATACCCCGTTTGATCTCCTCACTATGCTTGTCTGTCCATTCCCCTGATATTGCACTGACAAGTGTGGTCTTACCGTGGTCTACATGGCCCACGATGCCGATATTAACGGTAGGTTGTGTCAATTATGTATTTCCTCCAATGATAAGATGAAAAATATTGATGTCCTATTGTTGTATTCTTTATATTTAATATCTTACATTGATAAATTCACATATCATATGTGTTCTGGGAATAATACACCATCTGTCCGGATTGTATCTTTTTGCTAACCCAGTTTCTAAGATACTTTTTGGTAAGATTCCTGCTAAGAGGTACGAGTAGTAAAAACCCTGTAACGTCTGTCAATATTCCAGGAGTCAGGAGGAGGACTCCACCTACTAGTACAAGTGCCCCATCAAATAATGCGTCACCAGGCATTTGTCCAAAAGACATTTCAGTCTGTATTCGCTTAATGACCTCAAGACCCTGGTGTTTGGCCAGGGCCGCACCAGCTATACCTGTTAGCACAACAATACCAAATGTGGACAATGGTCCTATACGTCCGGCCAGTTCTATAAGTATGTAAAGTTCCAAGAAAGGTACTATGACAAATAAAACCAGGAGAGATCCAAACATGAATAAAAGTTCCTTGAATTTTAATTTGGTTTACAATGAGATTAATATTTATTAATTCTTTAAATGCATTAATAAAATATAATATTATTGTGGCGATAATCCCATGCTAAAGTGGCATAGCTCTTCCCTGGAGTCTTTTTGTTTCTGAGGAGTTCTATTTTTGTTTCCATTTTGATTACTATAAATATGCTGTCTTCTGGATTTGGCATTTTATCACCTGAATTTGAAAATACTTCGTGGGGCATTTCAGGGAATGGGCGCCCCTATTTTATATGTGGAATAACGCTAACAATAAATAAGTTCACTGTGTTAATTTAGAAACATTCATATATTATTTTAATTTCTATGTATATTGTTAGAAAATTAATCACTGCTAATATATTAAAACATTAGGGGCAGAAATATGAAAATAAGAATTGTAAGTTCAAAAGATGAAATAGAGACAATTGAAAATGAAGAGATAGTTCATTTCGCATTCAGGCCGTCGAATAAGGATATTTTTATACTGATAAAAACGTGTCCAAAGTTGAAAGCTCTCCATATTCCAAATTCGTACAATAAGACAATATCCAAATCCACTTTAATGTTCTTGGAGATGCAGGGCATTGAACTTTTGGAAGGCGATGTGTGGGGTCATAGAAGTGATGTCAATGAGTACTATGAGATTAAGCCACATATAATTGACAGAATTGAAGAGTTAAAGAATGAAGGCACATCAAAGGAAGAAATAGTATCTAAGTTGGGTGTTGAGACTCGATTGAGCGAAGATTTGATTAAGTTTATAGTCTAACAGGCCTCTCTATTTTCATAGTAAACTCATTCCCTTATTTTTATAAATTAAGATCCTCATAGGAATATCATGGTGGACATGTAAGAGGTCAGAGGGTTTTCAAATACTTCAGGAGATCATTCAGATCACTATCAGACATCTGCCACCTGGGCATGGTGGGGTCCAGGAGCTCTCCCCCGGGATTAATGCCGTCCCGTATTGAAATTTTAATAGTCTCATCAGTATATGGTGGATGTTCCTCCTCTTCACCATGTTCACTGGTCAGGGCTTCATAGCTGATATCAGAAGGTATTTTATAACTCATCATCACCGGTACACCACCCCGGCCGTTGACACCATGGCAGTCCACACAGCTCCCGCCGTGCATGTACTGCCACACGGGTCCTTGAGTGGTAGGAATGCGCTGGCCCTGGTCATTGAATCCTGTGTAGTATATTCTCTCACCATTGGACTGGAAACTTGTTTTCAGATCGCTTCCCCAGAGAGGTCTTAGGTTTCCTGGGCTGTCATAATTGAGAAACAGCAGTCCCCCCAGTCCTATAAGGATTAATATTATTATGACTACAGGGAAGTTCTTTGAAGTCATATCTTCCCCCTTACATCAAGTGTTTCTTCATATCTTCAAACTCATCAGCAGTGATCTCACCTTTGGCATACCTGGTATTCAGGACCTCCATGGCAGACATCTGCTGCTCACCGCCGCTAGTCTTACCCTGATCTACCAGCCATTTAATGAGCAGAACCACTCCAACTATGATCAGTATCCAGAATATCAGGCCCAGTCCCATGTAACCATATCCCATACCTGAACCCCACGTCATTCCATACATATTCACCACCACTCCATAAATTTGATAGATAAATATTATATTTTATGTTATAAAAAATTTTTTGCATTTGATGTACCTGAATGCAATTTATTAATGTAAATCCCTAAAATTAAAATAAGGATTCATAAATTAATTCCTAACATTACCACAAATATTAGAAAAACAATGACGACTGCCGCAATAAATGCTCCATTTTTTAAACCTGAATATCTCCTTTGTCTGGCCAATGTCCTCATTTCCATGGATTCGACCACATTTTTTACAGCATCAAAGGTATAATCTACTTTTGCAGGAAGCTCCCTGAACATTAAATAGTAATTTACTGCATCCTTCTGGAAATTCTTTACTATCATCTCTGGACTGAACTTAGCCCGCAGCGACTTACCCACCAACCCTTCTGCTTCATCCATGATATTGAACTCAGGATCAAGCTTCAAACACACATCTTCGATCAAAAACAACGCCCTTTCCAGTCTGGAAAAGATATTGGGCATTGAGATGTTGTATTTCATAGCCAGCATCATATAATTGTCACTCTGTTTTTCTCCTGCTTTGTTGAAATGCTGTTTTGAGATCAGGGCATCGATATCCTCCTTAAATGTAGACATATCCATGTCCCTGGTCTTCAATGAGCCTATCTTCAACAAATATTCAGCAGTCATATCCACATCTCGTTTATAAACAGCATAGAGCAAGTTGAACATATTCCACTGGAGTTCCTTATCCAGCACACCCACTGCACCAAAATCAAGAAGTGCTATGCTATCATTTTCCAGGGCTAAGATATTACCTCCGTGGGGGTCTGCATGGAAGAACCCGTCCAGGTAGATCTGTTTTAGGTAACTGTCAGAGATCAACATGACCAGATGTTTTTTCTTTGTAGTTTCAATATCCTGCAGATCCTGAATGGGAGTTCCGTGGATGAATTCCATTACAAGGACTGTATCCCTGGTATAATCCCAAAACACTTCAGGTATTTTCACATCGTTATTATCTTTGAAATTCTCACTAAAGCGTTCAATGTTCAACGCTTCAGCCTTATAGTCCAGCTCCCTGGAGAGCATGTTCCTGAAATCTTCCAGAAATCCGTCAAAGTCAAAATCTTTAGAAAAACCCAGGATACCTAACAGAATCCGATTAACGTCTTTTAAGATCATCATGTCCAGGTTGATGGTATCGATCACATCAGGCCTGGATATTTTTACAGCTACTTCCCGATCATTAAGGATGGCGCGGTACACCTGCCCGATGGAGGCGCTGGCCATGGGTGTTGTATCAAATTCATCAAAGATGTCCAGGATATCGTTGCAGTGGTAGCAATAAGGACTGTGCTCCTCAGGGACGGTATCACAGATGCAATCATTCTCAAAAGACCGCCTCATTTTCTCAAAGGGGAGGGATTCCACATCTTCATGCAGTTTGTCCAGTTCCATTATGTAAGGACGTGGTAGCAGGTCAGGTCGATTGCTCAGGGTCTGGCCCAGTTTTATAAATGTAGGTCCCAATTCCTCAAAAGCTCTTCTAAGCTTAGCAGCATTATTAAGGTATTTCTGGTCTATTTCGCAGGAACACCTTTTATCAGATATGTAATCCCGCTTGATATCCACGTAGAAGAGGGAGAATAAGTTATATTTAAGAAAAACCCTCGCAATCCTTAGGTATCTTCCCATTTTGTCAAACATTACGAGAAAAAATGGCTGCTGTTCCTATATAAAATCTGTCCTTTCCTTTGATTTTCACTTGGCAGCAAGCTTCAAGCTGTTATTACTATACAGCATTCTTGAAATAAATACTTTGAAAATGCATTTTTTTTATTCCCTGTAAAAGTAAGCGAAACATATATATCCATTCACCTCACATATGTAATTTAGACACTACATATGTGTTGAGAATACAATACAGACAATATAAGGTGATAAAAATGAAAAAAACAACAATTGTATTGATTGTGGTGGCAGGTCTTATCGCCACAACCGGAATTGCCAGTGCCCGAATGGGCGGATACTATGGCCAGCAGGTTGATGATGGAAATTCGTTTAACCAGATGTATCGCTGGATGGGGCAACATATGGGCGGATATGGTTACATGATAGGGTATGGTAATGCTAATGGAAACTGCCCTGGATTTGGAGCAGGATATGCCCAGTATGATGAAACTGAACTGATAACCCCGGAAGAGGCAACCAAAATACTGGAAAAAGAAGTGGACGGTACCCTGACATCTGATATTTATCTGATGGGAAGATGGGGTGTTGTCTCCTATGAAGATACTGACGGATATACAAAACAAGCCCGGGTAGACATGTTCACAGGAGAGGTATATACAGACATTTACGCATATATGTCTGAAAACAGTGGTGTATACAATGGCCGTGGATATAGAGGAATGGGCAGTATGATGTGGGGTTATTAAACCTCACATCAAAACAATTACATTCAATAGTCGTCAATTAAGAACTGTGAAATTTCACAGGAGCTGTTAATATGGTAAACGGATACGGAATGATGTATGATATGTACGGGACCGGTACGGGATTCGGGATTACCGGATTTGTATTAAATCTTTTAATAATTCTGATTGTGATCGCGGTGGTAATTGCACTGCTGAATCGGACCAATTTCGTAGGAGGAGGCAGTGAACGACTTGCGCGGATGGAAAAAGACCTGGAAGATGTAAAAAAGA